>CAJODI010000034.1 GCA_905233145.1 uncultured Ruminococcus sp.
AGTATCCATACGTCAGTATGCACACTGATTATTTGTACATTCTGACGAAAAATCTGACTACGCAATCCGCGCACCAGAATTATGCGGTATTGCCTTAAGCTTATGGAAGAAAATAATGATTAGCTATATTTCGAAAGGAAGAATCTTATGAAAGCAGTAATACTAAATTCCGGACTTGGTTCCCGCATGGGTACACTGACTTCAAATCATCCTAAATGTATGACGGAATTGAATCACCGGGAAACGATTCTTTCCCGGCAGTTGAAGCAAATTGTATATGCCGGGATTACAGATGTCATAATAACAACAGGTTATTATGACAGTGTACTGATTAATTACTGCAACGCCTTGGAGTTGCCGATTCACATAACTTTTGTTAAAAACGAAAAATATGATAAAACAAATTATATTTACAGCATTTATTGCGCCAAAGATTATTTAGACGATGACGTTGTATTTATGCACGGTGATTTGGTGTTTGAAAACGAAGTGTTTGATCGCCTTGTCGCGTCGGAGCATTCCTGTATGACTGTATCCTCAACCCAACCATTGCCCCAAAAAGATTTTAAAGCGGTACTAAAAAACGGTATGGTAGAAAAGGTTGGCGTTGAGTTTTTTGATGAAGCTGTGGAAGCGCAGCCTCTTTATTATCTTAAAAGAGATGATTGGCAGCTTTGGCTGAACAAGATAATTGCCTTTTGTGAAGCAGGAAACACAAATGTTTATGCCGAAAACGCGCTTAACGAGTTGGACGGGAAAGCAAATATCCAAGCTCTGGATATAGAAAATCTTCTTTGTGCAGAAGTTGATAATCCTGATGATTTAGCTGTTGTTTCCGGTAAGCTCAGGGAAATTGAAGACCGCACCGTATATATGTGTTTCTCTTCCGATATCATTCACGGCGGGCATATCAGTATCATAAAAAAAGCGCAGAGATTGGGAAAACTAATTATAGGAGTGCTCTCGGATGAAGCGGTCGCATCCTATAAACGTATGCCTTTGGTTCCGGCTTCGGAAAGAAAAATAATGTTTAAAAACATCTCCGGCGTTTATAATGTTGTAGATCAGAATACTTTATCATATAGAGAAAACCTGGAAAAATACAAGCCCTCTATTGTAGTTCACGGAGATAATTGGGTGACCGGTTTTCAGCGACCTATTCGCGATGAAGTGACATCAATTCTTGCTTCCTACGGGGGCAAGCTTGTAGAGTATCCGTATAGCTCAGATTCAAAATACGCTGAAATAGATAAGCGTACACGCGCTGATTTGGCGATGCCTGATATACGAAGAGGACAGCTCAGGAGAATGTTGGACGCCAAGGGTTTGATTACCATTATGGAGGCGCATGATGGTTTGACAGGATTGATTGTTGAGAATACAGTTGTCCATGAAAACGGCGGAGCGCATCAGTTTGACGGGATGTGGATTTCCTCTCTGTGTGACAGCACAGCCAAAGGAAAGCCGGATATTGAATTGGTAGATATGACTTCGCGTTTTCGTACCATCGAGGATATTACGGAGGTGACAACAAAGCCTATTATTTTTGATGGCGATACCGGCGGAAAAACAGAGCACTTTGTGTATACTGTACGCAGTCTTGAACGACTTGGCGTAAGCATGGTCATTATTGAAGATAAAACAGGTTTAAAGAAAAACAGCTTGTTTGGAACAGAAGTAGTTCAAACACAAGACAGTATAGAGAGCTTTTCGGAAAAAATCGCAGCAGGCAAAAAAGCACAGCGCACTAAAGAATTTATGATTTGCGCAAGAATAGAATCTTTGATATTGGAACAGGGAATGGAAGATGCTTTGGAGCGAGCGTTTGCCTTTGTAAATGCAGGAGCAGATGCTATCATGATCCACAGCCGAAAAAAAGATCCGTCAGAAATTCAGGAATTTATCGAAAAATTCCGCTCTGAGGACAAAATGACTCCTATCGTACTGGTTCCTACCAGCTTCAATTCCATAACCGAAGAGGAATGGAAACAACGAGGGGCAAATATTATTATCTACGCAAATCAGTTAATGCGCGCGGAAGTTCCCGCAATGCAAAAAGCGGCAAAAAGCATCCTACAGCATCACAGAGCGGAAGAATGCGACGAAATGCTGATGCCTTTTAAAGATATTATCACCATGATCCCCGCAGAGGTTTAGAATATGGAACAGCATATTATTCATACCTACAAAGAGCTTGATGAATGGATTGAAAGTAACAGTTGTCACAGGATAATGCTTGTTTGTGATCAAGCAATCTGTTTCCTTGAATCTTTTAATAAATATTTAAAAACACTTGAACAGCATAATATAAAAATAGTCCGTTTCAGTGATTTTCAGCCTAACCCACAATACGAAAGCGTTGTCCGGGGAGTCCGTTTATACAAACATGAAAGCTGCGACAGTATAGTTGCAGTGGGCGGTGGTTCCGCAATAGATGTTGCTAAATGTATCAAATTGTTCAGCTCAGCAAACGGAGAAGGAAATGACGGTGAATTCTTAAGGCAAGAAATTGTGCCTAATGATATTCCGTTTTTAGTTATGCCTACCACGGCAGGCACGGGTTCCGAGGCGACGCGGTTTGCTGTTATTTACTATCAGGATGTTAAGCAATCCGTGACCGATGAAAGCTTTATCCCCAAAACCGTATTTATGGATGCCGGCGCTCTGAAATCGCTGCCTGTGTATCAAAGAAAAGCAACTATGCTGGACGCGTTTTGTCACGCAATAGAGTCGTTCTGGTCAGTCAACAGCGATGAAAGCAGCCGAAAATACAGCAGAGAAGCTATAATATTGATTTTTAAACACATGGATGGATACCTTGATAATACGGAAGAAGGAAATCAAGGCATGCTGAAAGCAGCATATATTGCCGGAAAGGCAATAAATATTTCCCAAACAACAGCCGGTCACGCCATGTGCTACAAGCTGACCGGCATGTTCGGAATCGCTCATGGTCATGCGGCGTTTCTTTGTAACAGAATTCTTTTTCCCTGGATGCTGGATAATGTTGATTTGTGTACCGACCCAAGAGGAAAAAGCTTTTTACTAAAAGTGTTTAACCAAATAGCCGAGGCGATGCAATGTGATACGCCGACAGACGCTAAGAAAAAAATCGAGGATCTATTTGTTAAGCTGAATTTGAGCGTGCCGACGGCAGATGAGAGTCAATTTGAAATTTTGAAAAAATCCGTAAATCCAACTCGCTTAAAAAATCATCCTATTGCCTTGACGGAAGAAACCATTGATATGCTATATCGCAAAATACTGAATGGAGATAAATCATGAAAGTTCAACAATTAGTCGAAACTATAGGCGCGGAGTTTTATACCGGTGTTCCGGATTCTCAATTAAAACCTCTTTGTAATTATCTGATGAATACCTATGGGATAGATTCGCTTCACCATGTCATCGCCGCAAATGAAGGCAATTGTGTCGGAGTAGCCGCCGGTTACCATTTAGCTACAGGTAAAACTCCGGTGGTATACTTGCAAAACAGCGGTGAAGGAAATATCATTAATCCCGTAGCCAGCCTTCTCAGCGATAAGGTATATGGAATACCTATGATTTTTATTATAGGCTGGCGAGGCGAGCCGGGTATTCACGATGAACCGCAGCATATCTATCAGGGCGAAGTAACAATAAGACTGATGGAAGATATGGATATCAAATGCTTCGTTATCGGAAAAGACACTACAGATAACGAAGTAGCTAATGCTATGAAAGAGTTTGAAAGCGAATTAGCTTCCGGCAAACAGGTTGCGTTTGTGGTTCGTAAAGGAGCGTTATCAGATGCTCCAAAGGTTACTTATAAAAACAATTATACAATGACTCGTGAGGAAATAATAAATCACATCGTCAAGATAAGCGACGAGGATCCGATTGTAAGTACAACAGGAAAGGCAAGTCGTGAATTATTTGAGATTCGCGCAAATAATGAACAAAGTCATAAGTATGATTTTCTGACAGTGGGTTCAATGGGACACAGCAGTTCTATTGCACTTGGAATAGCATTTAACAAGCCAAATCAAAAAATATGGTGTATAGACGGCGATGGTGCGGTGCTGATGCATATGGGCGCTATGGCGTTAATAGGTTCAAACAAACCTAATAATCTGGTACATGTAGTTATCAATAACGAGGCGCATGAAACAGTGGGAGGAATGCCGACCGTTGCCGGAAATATCAACTTGAAGGATATCGCTAAAGCTTGCGGGTATCCGTATGCAGTCAGTGTAGATAATTCTGTTGAATTGAATAAGGAATTGGCTGCTGCGAAAAACAGAAACGATCTGAGTTTTATAGAAGTAAAATGTTCTATCGGTGCTCGTGATGATTTAGGCAGACCTACAACGACAGCATTAGAGAATAAAATTAATTTTATGGGATATTTAAGTGAGTTTTAGTTATGCGAAAACTTTTATACTATTACTAATAAAAAGCTTAGGCAATACCGCATAATTCTGGCGCGCGGTGTTGCCTTTATTATTCGCTGTGAAAATAGGTCACATATAATTGACTACATTTCCTCAAAATGCTATAATTTTTACAAAATTCGACGCGGAGGAAATTGTATGAACAATCAGGCAAATAACATAGAGCTGAGATATTTCAGCGGATATATTCGCAACAGAAAAAATCTTTGCACGGAACTGAACATTTCGTATCAGCAGAGCAGAAAAGCCTGTGAGGAACAGGTTTTGGTTCGTGCTTTTTTGCGCTGGGGACTTGAAATGACAAACCATATTTACGGTATGTTTGCGTTTGCAATTTGGGATAATAACACTCAAAAGCTTTATGTTTTCAGAGACCAGGTCGGTCAAAAACAGATGTTTTACGCCGTTGTCGGTTCGGATTTGATTTATTCGGGCGATATTAATGAAATCGCTGCCGATCCAAGGCTTGACAAACAGCTCAATAAGCGTATGCTGCAGCAATATCTTTTTTATGGTTATCCAATCGGCAAGGAAACCTTTTATGACGGCGTTTTCAAGCTTTTGCCCGGTCATTACCTGGAATGGGACGGAAAAACCGCTGCGGTTTACCGTTACTGGAAGCCCGAGTTTAAACCGGAAAACACTAAATCTGCCGATGAATGGGCGGCTGAAATTGTTTCGACAGTAGATGAAATCCTCGATGAAGAAAGATGCGATTCAGAGGTTCCGTACAAAGAGTCTTTTCTTTCGGGAGGAGTGGATTCTTCATATCTGTTCGCCGCAAGCGACGCAAAATGCGCTAACACCGTCGGTTACGCTGAATCCGGCTTTGACGAATCTGCTTTGGCACGGCATACCGCAGAGGTTCTAAACAAGAATTTTCGTATGAAGCTGATCACTCCCGGTGAATTTTTTGAAAGGATCCCAACTGTGATTGAAAAACTCGGTCAGCCTCTCGGCGACGCATCGGCAGTCGCTTTTTCGCTTGGATGCAAGGCTGTCAGGGAATATGCTGACGTAGTTTATTCCGGGGAGGGCATAGATGAGTTTTTCGGCGGTTACAATGCTCACAAAAGACCGCTTGGCGAAGGCTGGACCTACCTTACCTGCTCTCACATTATGTCCGAGGAGGTTGTGCGCTCGGTTTTGAACGGCTATGATGAAAATGTTAAAATAGAAGACCCTGTAAAAGAGATTTGGGACGAAACAGCCGGTCAGGACGAGCTATCACGTAAGCTCACAATTGATGTTTCGCTTTGGTTAGAGGGCGATATATATCTCAATACCGACCGCACCTCAACCGCGTGCGGAATTGAACTGCATACGCCGTTCAGTGATTTGAGACTTTTTGAGCTGGCGGCAAAAATCCCGGGCGAATATAAATTTGTCGGAGAACAGAATAAATTTGTATTTCGCAAGGCAGCAGCAAGCAAGCTTCCCGACGAAGTTGCCTTTCGCAAAAAAGTAGGCTTTGCTGTTCCGATTCGCAAGTGGCTTGCTGATGAAAGCTACAACAAGCCCATTGCGGATGTTCTCTTCGGTGACGCCTCACAAAAATTCTTTAATCAAATCACGCTAAAGGAATGGTGGGAAAGCTACCTTGGCGGTGAAGAATTCCTGTGGAGCAGGATTTACGCGATATATGCCTTTCTGCTTTGGTACCAAACGAATCTGTAAAAAACGCACCGCGAATTATTTAAAAAAGCCGTCTGCTCTAATCAAAGAACAGACGGCTTTAAGTATTTTATAATATAGTGTTAATTACAGAACAAATTTTTCCAAGGTGATCGCGATTCCATCCTCGTCGTTACTCTCACAAACATATTTGGAAATCTTTTTTACCTCGGTTTCGGCATTTGCCATTGCAACACCAAAACCGGCGTAGCCTATCATTGTGATATCGTTGTAGTTGTCACCGAATGCCACAAGCTCCTCCCGGCTTATCCCCAGCTTGTCAAGAAGCATGTGGAGCATCGATCCCTTTGAAACTCCAAACGGCATGATTTCCAGAAAATACGGTGCGCTTTTGTAAACGTCGAGCAGTCCGTCATATCTGTTTTTCAGGATCTTCTGATACTCGTCAAGCTCATACGGCTCGCCTGCCAGCAAGATTTTATTAAAGTCAAATTTTACCGTCGAAACAAAATCATCGGTCACAACCATCTCTGCCTTGATAACGTCGCGCTCAACATAGGTGTAATCGTTTACCTTATTATCGGCGTAAATCTTATTCTCGTCAAAGGTTATGATGGTAATATTACTGCTGCGCAGCACGTTTACGATATCAGGCAAAAACTCAGCCGGAAAACGCTTGCTGAGAATCGTCTGCGAGGTTGTGCAGTCAATAATTCTTCCGCCGTTGAACGCCATAATATATCCCCCAAAACGGCTGAGCATAAGATCGTCGGCGATATCGCGGATTCCTATCGGGTGCCGCCCTGAGGCTATAATCAGCTTTTTGCCACGCCTTTGAGCCTCCAAAAGCGCGTATCGGGTGCGCGGAGTAATTTCCTTCCTCGAATTTGTCAGAGTACCGTCAATATCCAGCGCAATCAGTCTGTAGTCCATAATCTCACCTGCAATTCTACGGTTTTATAGGTGATATGCTATCTCACGTTAATTGTAACACATTACCACAAAAAATGCAACCTAATAATTTAATCGTCAAATCAAAATCACGTTTGCTGCAAAGAAAAAATGTTTGAAATTTCAGCAGCGCCGTGATATAATAAAAAATGTGTTTTATTTTGGAAGTGTAAGCGGAGGTAAAAAAATGAAAACAGGCTTTGACAATCAAAAGTATCTTGAAACCCAATCGCAGCATATTCGCGACAGAATCGCAAAATTCGGCGGTAAGCTGTATCTTGAATTCGGTGGCAAGCTTTTTGACGATTACCACGCCGCACGCGTACTTCCGGGATTCAAGCCGGATTCAAAGCTGCAAATGCTTATGCAGCTGAAGGACGAAGCGGAAATTGTTATCGTTATCAACGCCGACGATATTGAAAAGAACAAAGTTCGCGGTGATTTGGGAATCACCTATGACCTCGACGTTTTCAGGCTGCTCGATGTTTTTAGAAGCCGCGGTTTGTATGCAAATTCAGTGGTCCTGACCCGGTTTTCGGATCAGCCAACTGCTGTGAAATTTGAAAAACACCTTACCGAAAACGGCATTCGCGTTTACCACCATTTTTCCATTCCTAACTATCCTACCGACGTTGATTTGATTGTGAGCGATGACGGCTACGGCAGAAACGACTATGTTGAAACCAAGCGCAGGCTTGTTGTTGTTACCGCTCCGGGTCCGGGTTCAGGCAAAATGGCAGTTTGTCTTTCACAGCTTTATCATGAACACAAGCGTGGCGTCGAAGCCGGCTATGCAAAGTTTGAAACCTTCCCTATATGGAATCTTCCTCTTAAGCATCCTGTCAACGTTGCTTATGAGGCAGCTACTGCCGACCTTAATGACGTTAATATGATCGATCCCTTCCATCTTGAGGCTTACGGAGAAACAACCGTAAATTACAACAGAGACATAGAGATTTTTCCGGTACTCAACACTATGTTTGAGTTAATTTTGGGCAAATCACCCTACAAATCTCCAACAGATATGGGTGTAAATATGGCAGGAAACTGCATCATCGACGACGAAGCGGTTTGTGCCGCTGCAAATCAGGAAATAATTCGCCGTTATTATTACGCACTTTCCAATCACACCAAGGGAGTAGGCTCAACAGATGAGGAATACAAAATCGGTCTGCTGATGAAACAAAACAAGCTGACTACAGATGACCGCCGCGTGATTGCCCCGGCTCTCAAAAAAGCGTCCGAAACAGGTGCGCCTGCCGCAGCAATTGAGCTTAACAACGGCAAGATTATCACAGGCAAAACAACCACGCTTTTGGGCGCTTGCTCGGCAATGCTGCTCAACGCGCTGAAAAGCCTTGCCGGAATTCCGGAAAACGTTGATATTATTGACGCCGCGGTTATTGAACCGATCCAGCGACTCAAGGTAGAAACCTTTGGCTCAAAGAACCCAAGGCTCCATACCGACGAGATCTTGATTGCGCTGTCAATGTCCGCTGTAACAAATCCCACCGCGAAGCTCGCGATGAAGCAGCTTCCCAGTCTCCGTGATACCGACGCGCACGCTTCGGTGATCCTTTCCGAAACCGACACGCGCACACTTAAAAAGCTTGGAATCAACCTTACCACAGAGCCCGTTTACGAGACTGAAAGGCTCTACAGAAAATAGTAATCAACGAAAAAAACAGACCCTAATCTGCATTTTATTACACTTATGTTTGCGGCGATTCAAAGCTTCAATCCTCTTATGATACTAAACCGATAATTACATAAAGGCAATCCGCGCACCAGAATTATGCGGTATTGCCTTTATAATTTTTTGAAAATAGCATTGATAAATAGCGAAAAATATATTATAATAGTATTTGTAAATAAAAAAACGGAGCGATCACGCAGATGCTCCGTGCAATTTTCATAAAGAAGGAGTGCAAAAATATGTATAGATTAGGAATAGACCTCGGCGGAACAAATATTGTTGCCGGAGTTGTAAACAAGGACTACAAAATAATCTCCAAGGCTTCATGCAAAACCCAAGTGCCCCGCCCCGAAAGCGAGATTTGTGACAGCATGGCAGAGGTCGCACTAAAGGCTATTGATAAAGCAAAGATCACATTGGATGAAATTTCCTCAATCGGGATCGGCGTTCCCGGAGCAGTAAATCCAAAAACCGGAGTTATTGAATATTCGGCAAATCTCTTTTTTCACAACTGGGAGGTTGTGAAGATGATGAAGGAAAGAATTGACAAAAATATTATAATTGAAAACGACGCTAACGCCGCAGCTTTGGGTGAATATCTTGCCGGAAGCGCAAAGGGTGCCAAAAACGCCGTCGCGATCACCCTTGGCACAGGCGTCGGAGGAGGAATTATCATAAACGGCAAAATCTACAGCGGCTCAAATTTTGCCGGTGCGGAGCTGGGTCATATGGTAATCGTCAAGGACGGCAAAGAATGTGCGTGTGGCAGACACGGCTGTTGGGAAACCTATGCGTCGGCAACAGGACTTATCAACCTTACAAAGCAGAAAATCCTTTCCGAAAAGCTTGATTTCAGCTACATGCTTAAAATCTGTGACGGCGACATAAACAAGGTAAACGGCAAAACCGCGTTTACTGCAATGGTGGACGGCGATCCTGCCGCCCAAGAGGTTGTCGACGAATATGTAGGCTACCTGGCAACAGGACTTGTAAACATTATTAATATATTCCAGCCCGATGTACTTTGTGTGGGCGGCGGAGTTTCCAACCAAGGCGAGAACCTTCTCGGTCCTGTTAGAGCAATCATCGAAAAAGAACGCTATACCAAGCACAACGACAAACAGACAGTTATCTGTCAGGCTTCTCTGGGCAACGACGCCGGAATAATAGGCGCGGCATATCTTGATTGATTTTTGGCGCTGTCGTTTTGACAATATCCTGCCATAAATCTTTCGCACTTCTGCACGAAAATGAATTATTAGAGATTCCCTTAAGGCAATACCGCATAATTCGGGTGTGCGGTGTTGCCTTAATTTTTCACTGACAAAAGACCTTCTCTTGAGGAGAGGGTCTTTTTTAACAAAAATCTATATAATGTATACGCTCAGCGATTCAGCAGTGCACTTCCGGTACTTTTTTCAATGCCCCTAATCATCAAAATTATATTTACTTGAAAAATTATGGAAATTAAATAAAATTTTATGTCAATTTTTATAACATTAATTTTTGAAAAACTATTTATTTTTTCCTGACATTATGATATAATCTATATCGGTGATATAATTATGGAAAAAAAGCTGTACGATGTTGCCAATACCGCTGCGCGCGAGCTTTGTGAGATCGCAAAGCTGAAGCAAGGCGATATTATGATTATCGGCTGCTCCTCCAGTGAAATAGACGGAGGCGTAATAGGCAAAAACTCTAATCTTGAAGTTGCCGCGGAAGTTTTTCGCGGAATATATGACGCACTTAACGAAAAAGGCGTTTATCTTGCCGCCCAGTGCTGCGAACACCTTAATCGCGCCGTTATTGTTGAGCGCGAGGCGGTTCCCGGACGCGAAATCGTAAATGTTGTTCCTCAGCCAAAGGCCGGAGGCTCATTCGCGACCACGGCGTACCGCACCTTCAAAAATCCCGTAGCCCTTGAGGAAATCAAAGCCGACGCAGGTATGGATATCGGCGGTGTGCTTATCGGTATGCAGTTAAAGCATGTTGCGGTTCCTGTCAGGCTTAGTGTAAAACAAATCGGCAGTGCAATATTGCTTGCTGCCCGCACACGTCCAAAATACATCGGCGGTTGCCGTGCTGCTTACGACGACACTATCTAAAAGAGGATATTTAAGGTAACACTACACAATTCGAGGCGCACGCCTTGCTTACATATTGTTCCGTCAGCGCAATCCGCACAGCTGAATTATTGCGGTATTGCCTTAAAGCTTCGGGTTAAAAAAGCCTCATACTTATACGTAATAGTCAGACGCGCTACCCCTTACTGACGACTTTCCCCTGATTTAAAATCAAAAAAGGTCGGACCGCGACGCGCGTTTCCGACCTTTGCTTATCTCATTTCCGAATCTAATGCTTGTTAAGCAAACGCTTTTTGTACTGGGCAGGTGTGCAATTATATACCTTTTTGCATTGCGTTATAAACGACTTGACGTTAGCAAAGCCGTTTTCAATCGCCGCAGATGAAACAGTTGCGTTTTCGGTAAGCATGTCCTGAATAGCATTTTCAAGACGAAGATTCGCAAGATATTCCGAAAAACTGACCTGAGTCACGCTTTTGAAATACTTTGAGAAATACGAAGGGGAAAGATTTACTACCGCCGAAATTTCGTCAAGCGGAATTTCATGTTTGTAATTCTCATTAATATAAGCAATCGCCGTTTTAGCGTATGAAAAATCACGCTTTGGCATATTGACTGACGCAGACGCGCGCCTAAAGCATATGCAGTTGTTGAGCAAGAGATAGTAAAGCTTGTTGACATAAGCGATTTGAAGCAAAACCTTGTAATCTTCATTTTCGTCAACAGTGTTGAGCTTGTTGAGAATTTTGATAATTTGTTCCTTTATTTCGGGGTCAACACCTGAATCAAAGAAAACACTGTCAATGGATTTGCAGAACATTCTCATATATTCAAACGAAAGCTGAATGCAAAGCAGCTCACAGCTTGTTCCGGTGACCGGGCGTACAAGATGCACGTCCTCGCTGTTGAGCATGATAAAGTTGTTCTCTTCTATTATTTTTATTTCGCCGTTGTGCGAGCATTCGCTGCGTCCTTTGACAACATAGATTATCTCCGGCTCGCGATGCCACTGCAACTCGGTTTTTTGTGTATCAGACGTCATTTTTAGGCGCATGATCGTTGCGGGAATGTTTTTGTTGTAATTCACAACATCGTATTTATAATCCATATATAACCCCATTCCGATTTCGGGTTTTTGTCGCTGACTGACCCTTGGCGACACGTTGAAATCCGAAATCTAAATAATATATATTATTTTATAGCTTTTATACTTTTTTAAGTTTTTGACAAATTTTTTCAAAGAAAGCATTTGTTGTATTTTTGTTGCGTTGTTAATAATTATATACATATTATTAATTTAAATCCATGTAGTATTGTATGTTTTTTATGTATATATGTTGTATTGAGGTCTTATGAGTACTATATTTGGCAAAACTTCACCACAAATAATATGTCATTCATTTGGCATAAGAAAAAATTGTTCCGATTCAACAACATCACTGGTCACCGGGAACACCTACAAAATTGTTTTTGTTATCAGCGGCAAATGTCGTCTTGAAATCGGTGATAAAATCATGCTGATAAATACGCACGAATCTTTTTGTCTTTATCCGTATTCCAAGCTTGAGGTTTCTGCAACCGAGGACGACAGGCTGTCTTACTGTTGGATCGAATTCAGCGGTATGGGCGCGGACTATATTCTTGGAGAAACAGCGTTCAGAAAAGATAACATATGCTCCTGCCCGATAGAAGTTCCGGAGTTTGAAAAGCTTTTTAACATTCCGGAAAGCGGTGATAAAACTACGGGGGGGCAGTACCGCGCCGCCGGCAAGCTGATGATACTTTTGTCGTATTATGTTGATCTTTTTCCAAAGGACGAATCCAGAAACAATGATTATGTTGACATCGCGCTCAACTATATTGAAGAAAACTATGCCAACCCTAATTTCAGCGTCAAGAACGTTGCGGAGTATGTGAAAATTGACAGAACATATCTTTACAGGCTGTTCAAGGACGAAACCGGCTTGTCGGTGATTGACTATATCAACAGACACAGAATCTCTCAGGCTGAATCTATGCTAAGCGACCAGTCGCTCGCAATTAAAGACGTTGCGTATTCTGTTGGGTTCTCGGATCAGATGTATTTTTCAAAGGTGTTCAAAAAGCACACAGGCAAAACCCCGACAGAATTCAAACGTTCGCTTGTTAATGATAAATCATAGGATATTCCGATCAATTCGGATGAATAATTCTCTCTTCGCAGGGCATCATAACAGCAATATTGCTGTGACTTTATTTTTAAACTCCGTTATTTACAATAAGCGTGCTATACGGCTAATTAAGGCAACACCGCACAATTCATGGCGCACGCCTTGCTTGCATATTATTCCGTCAGACTGCCCAAAAATCAGTATCCATACGTCAGTATGCACACACGAAAAATCTGACTGCGCAATCCGCGCACCAGAATTATGCGGTATTGCCTTAATAGTTTTGCAGCAAACCATATTACAAAAAACGGCAATGCGCCGTAAAATATTGGAGGAAAATATGAATTTAAAAGGCTCAAAAACCGAAAAAAACCTTGAGGCCGCCTTCGCAGGCGAGTCCATGGCGCGCAACAAGTACACCTATTATGCTTCCAAAGCAAAGAAAGACGGCTATGTTCAAATTTCCAAAATCTTTGAAGAAACTGCTGCCAACGAAAAGGAGCACGCAAAAATCTGGTATAAGCTTCTCAATGACGGAATAGGTTCAACTCCCGATAACTTAAAAGCAGCGGCGTCAGGTGAAAACTACGAGTGGACAAACATGTATCCGACCTTCGCAAAGGAAGCCAGAGAAGAAGGCTTTGACGAAATCGCCGCATTGTTTGAGCAGGTTGCGGAGATTGAAAAGCACCATGAGGAACGCTATAAGAAGCTTTTGCAAAACATTGAGGGCGGACTTGTATTCTCACGGGACAGTGACATGATTTGGCAATGCTCAAACTGCGGACACATTGTAATCGGTAAACAAGCTCCCGAAATTTGTCCTGTCTGCGCTCATCCGCAAAGCTATTTTGAGCTCTCCGCTCAGAATTTTTAATCCGGGCAAAAACAACAGCATCAATTTAGATTTCGTGTGCCCAAAAATGCTTTTTATCAAAAAAGCCTCATCACGGATTTTTGTGGGGAAATAAAAAGTAAATATTGAAAAAGAGCATAGGAAGCTCCAAAATTGTAGTTGCGAAACAAACAATGAGGAGAG
>CAJODI010000035.1 GCA_905233145.1 uncultured Ruminococcus sp.
GTTTGCCGCGGTTATTCATTGCACTAAAAAGAGCGTTCATATTATTGCAACGTTCCGCATATACTTTTGCTTCGTCTAGCTTAGTTTTTGCGTTATAATAAGCCGCTTCCGCTTCATCGGACTTCATAAAACTGTAAAGAAGCATAGCGGGCATAGCTACCATACCAAAGCCAAAAGCCGCCGCGCCTAATGCGCCGAAAACGCAAACGGCGTTTTCGTTTTCCGAAGCGTCAAGCTCCATTTGCGCTTCCTTTTGATATTGTTCCGCTTTGTTGGAAAACATTGCAAGTTGATTCAACATATTTTCGTATATGCCATTCTCTTCCAATTCCCTTAATGCTCTGGTGTTATTTTCTCGTTTAATTCGTTTGGTAATTTTTTCAATTAAATCTCCCACGTTGCCTATCTCTTTGCTGATAATGCGTTTCGTATTTCCTAATTTGTCTATAGTTTGCATCATTTGACCGTGAGCGTTGGTAAGACGCTGATTTGCGTCGTTTGCCAATTCCGCCGCTTCCTTATTGATCCTGTTAGCCGCATTAACATTGGATTCAGCATCCGCGACATTGCTTATACCCCAAATTGCCGCCGCTCCTAATAATAAAGGTACCATAATAATATCCTCCTCACCAAGTAAGTTCCCCTTCACCGTTCATAATAAAATCATCAAATTCTTCAAAAGTGGAGAGTTTATTTTCCTTCCCAAACTCTTTGGAAATTTGATTTAACGCATTTGACGCCGCATTTACATCATTGGCGACAATGGCCTGATTTAAAGCGTTAAAACTGTTGTCTATTACCTCCTTTCTTTTACCCAATAATTTGGCGGTTTCCTCTTCAAACAAGCGTCTTTGCTCTTGCATTTGTTCAATGGCCGCTTCAGACATAGCGTGAACTTTTTCGTAGCGCTCTTTTGCCCATTTTTTATTTCTTGCAGCATTTAAAAATGGCGCAACAGCTCCGCGAATTAGATTTCCGGCTATATAACCCGCCATATATCCTATTACCGGAGCCGCAGTTCCGGTTTCTGCCGCCAGTACGGTTACAAATTTTTCTACCGCGGTAGACACGGCATCGGCAGTTTTGTCCGTGACTCTTTGAACTAAATCAACGCCGTCAATTTTGCCGTCCAGATATTGCATAAAATCGGAGCCAACATCTTTAAGATTCATTAACCCTTCAATATTGCCGATTTTTTTTAATCCTTTTTTAGCTATACCTTTTAAAGTTTTATCTTCTATTTGCTTTACAATCTCTTTTTCTACGGTCTTACTGACGCTTTTTAACATCTTATTGCCAAGTTCTTCAGCTTGTCCCTTTACAAAATCAACGGTCGCATTAGCCGCCGTATCAAACGCTACATCTCCAAGAGCAGTTGGCAAATCCTTATTTCCACGCCAAATAGCGTCAAGATTTTCTCCGATATTTAGGGCTAGATTAGTTTTCATTTGCCCCGTCAATGCGTTTATTTTACGATTTTTGGATGTTCTTCCCTTTCCGCGTCCTTTATCTTTAAAATTTCCGGCTATACTGTCAATCCAAGACGCGCCGATTTTCGCGCTTTCGCTCTTTAGATATTCTTTTGTTTTAAAAGAAAGAGTCGCTTCCATTTCGTTTACGACATCGTCTAAATTGGCGCCGTTACAAATGCTTTCAATTCCGTTTTGAGTAAGTTCTTGCAAATTTTGAACAACTACATTTTTTACCTTGCCATTCGGTAATTTTTTTTCTAAAGCAGTCAGCGCATTTTTAGTATAATGATTAGCCGTAAATTTCGCCGCGCTCATAGCTCCCTGTTTCAATTCTTGCTCAAACCCACGTCCGTTTATTATGGAGTTCATGCCTTGCAAAGAAAGTTCTTTAAGTTCTCTTTGAAGTTCTTTTTTACTCTCATCGTCCGGCAATTGATTCATAACGCTTTGCAAAGCCTGATCCACATAAAATTCAGATAAATTTGAAACCGTAGCGAATACCTCGTTTTGCATATAATCACCTTACTTTTAAATTTAATGACTTAATCTTTTATTCGCTGGCGCCATCATAGCCAAAATCATACGTTGGGCGGTCTGAAATTGCGCCGTCCGAATTTTCATTTTCTAATTTTCTCAGCTTTTCACAGGTTTTAAGATTTGCAAGATAATACTCCTTGCGTGTAATGCTATTAAACAAATATTTGTCATAAAATTCATCAACATTGCAAAAAATGGGACGCGTATTATATTGAGTGCATAAATTGCTTGTTTGGTCTAAAAATTTACAAATTCCATTAGGTAAGACCATGGATTCAGTACCGATAATTCTACCGATATTTCTGCAACACGCCCCGCATCTTTTGCATGGAAAACTATCCGTCATACATTAATCACTTCTTGATTTTTAACCAATTTTTATTTGTAATTCCGCTTCAAAGTCACAAATAGCATTGACTTGATTAGAGCCGTCCAATTTATTTAACGCCCAATCCGGCACTTGATCTTTTTACAGCTTCTCAAAGCGTATGCTTTTTCTTACCGTATCTATTTGCTCTTGAACTTCTTTGGTGACATCTATGGGGTTGGCTATCTCGACATAATCAATCAAAGAACCGTCTTTATTTTTATTAAAAGTATAATAACACTCCCTAAAAATTGAATTTTTGTCCTCGTACTTTAGAATGTAAGAGTTTCCGTTTAAAATTTCAAGACTGCACGTTGGTTTAAGACCTTTGGATTTAAGCGCGTCATTGGTTAAGCTTCTTCTATCCTTTATCCAAATTTCAGGATTATTGGTATTAATCTTGAACCTAGTCACCCAAATAAATACGTTATCAGCTAATTGAATACGATATTCTTTATATGGCGGATCACCCTTCTGTTCCGTAATCTCGGCGGTTGAAGGATATGTAAATTGATAGCCGTTCTTATTAAATTTTTCCATCGTAACGGTTTTAGCTTTAGCGGGCGCATTTTCTTCTTTTGCGGTTTTGGTAGTTTTAATATCTTTGGCAGTTTTTGCGTCAATGTCGCTTTTTTTCTCTTCCGTAACTTTTGTATCCGAAGCAGATGTTACGACGGCAGAACTTATATTGTCGTTTAAGTTCCAATCGTTTACGACGGCTTGATGTATCGTAGCGCCCAGAATAAGGGTTGCGATAAATCCGACTAAGGAGGCTATTCCCGTAAGTACTTTTTTTGCTACTGTCAGTTTTTCATTTTCCGCTTTCGCCTCAAAAATTGCTTTCCTAGATTCAAGTTGTATGTGATACTCTAAACGCTTCCATAAATCTTCCGCTCGTGCAAATTTATATCTTCGCCAAAGGTCTACACAAAATAAAACAAGTCCCCATAGTAAGATGCCGATTACTACAAGCACGTATATTTTATTTTTATCTAAACCTGTGGCAAAGCTAACGCCGATTGGAACTAATATTACAGTTAAAACAGATAAAATAAAAGCCATTTGATTTAAGCGAAAAGTGTGATAAGGAATGTATAAATAGTTAAAAAGGAAGTAACGCCATAAAATCCCCGTATAACTGGCGGGTTTTGTTGCGCGTAAAATCGTTTTTAAATCGCCGAATCTGTCTTTCATAAGTTGCAACGATTTTTTAAATTCGTTTGCAGGCGGTACGTCCTGAAACGCTTTTACTCCGTTATTGATGCTCGATTCGCTCTCTATATTTACGGCGTAATAAGCGAGCTTATACTCTTCGTCTGCGACAAGATATTGAACGGCTTTTTTCTTTTTATTATGTTCCATTAAATAGTTAGCGTAATCTGTTCCGGCAGATTTTATTTTTTCGCTTACCGCTTTTTCATAAGCAACTTCCAAACGCTTTTCTTCGTTGCTTTCGTTTGAGAGTTTGGCGTAAATTTCTCTTAACTTATTGCGTTTTTCTTCGGTATTTTCTCCTTCAACGGATAGTTTTAAATATTTAACTGCCTTGTCTAAATCAATATTTACTCCCTTGCCGTTAAAATAAATTTCATACATCTTGTAATATAAAGACGGTATGGATTTTGTAAGTTTATTTTTTTCATAATACGCCGCGATTTCTTGCATTAAATTTATATTGTCGCCGGTGGCTATTACGCTTGCCATATAATCTCTGAATTTTGAATTTTTTTTAACTTCTCCGCTACCTTGAGAAAAAGCGGTAAAAAGCTCTTTGTAGAGAACATCTTTGTTGTAGCCTTCTCTTCTACGTTCGGACATATATTGAGTCAATAATTTTTCTGCTATGTCAAAATCCATTTGATTTATTACAAATTGTTCCCAAGCAAAATCTTTTGGACTTTTTCCCTCTTGCAACTGTTGCGCTTCTAAATCTTTAAGTGCTTTTTCGCGAAGGCGTGGAGGCATATTAGCGAAAGAAACAGCTCGTACCGTTTCTTTTTTATTTTCTTCAATTGCCATCATTATACTCCTAATTTATTTTAAGAATGTTGCCTAAATATATGAGCAACATTCTTAAAATATTATTTCATAAACCTTCCAATTTGATTTCTGTTTTAACTTCCGTTTTGTTTTCCGTATCGCTAGATTCCGTTATATCATCTTTTTCGGAAGATTTTTTTATTTTATTTTCGCTAGCGTTATCATCGTTAGGTTCATCGATTTCAAAGACTATAGTTTTTTTCTGTTTCAATTCAACTCTGTCTGTATCTGCTAAGTAGCGGAGAGGAATATCTTTCTTATCGCCTTCCATTTTTATATATTCCTTTTCCTTGGTTTCAAAATAAAGTTCAAAAGAACATTCAAAGGTATCTTCGTTTTGCAATTTCACATAAAATCTTCCGCCACCGTAACGACTGCCTTTTTGAAGTTCGCCTAAAATGATTTCATCGGTTTTATCGGAAAATTTATTGACAAATTCATCTAGCGAGACAGGTTGATTAAATAAATTTCCAATAAAGTCTATGATGGTTTGCACCAAATTGTTAATTTCTTCGGTAAGACTGTTTTCCTTTTTTGCATTGAGTTTAGGTAACATACAATAGCCCCCTTATTAAAGCGTCAGTTTAAGTTCTTGTTCAATTTTGTCGCTTATATCAACTTCTCCTGTTTGTTTACCTAATTTTTTCTTCGCCCAATCGGGAAGTTCAGACGCCGGAATACTTCTTGTGGTAACTCGTTCCATCCATTGTCCTTGCTCTTGATAATATAGCTTGTGCATGACGTCTGTCATACCCGCTTGCACTGTTTGTATAAACGTCGCCGCAGCGTTAGCGATTCCTTTAAGCGTTGTTAAAAACAAACCCTTTAGCGCCGTAACGAAATCCTTAAGCCATTTTTTTACAGCGTCCCAATTGACAATCACAGCTGCCGCAGCGGCAAGAGCGACAGGTAAAGCTAAAATTGCAGCTAAAACCATAAAAATTCCCCCTTATGATAAAGAACTACCCTTTTAATACGGAACATTAAGCTCAAACAATCTTAATTTTCTTTCGTGGTCATCGATAATTCCACCTTTAAAATCAGCCTCAACTTACATCACTTCGTCAAAGCGATCTACAATTCAGCCTCAATTTCTTCTGTTACATCAACTTCCGTCACTCCCGCCTCAGTTACCTTACCTTTTGCCCATTCCGGCAAAAGATTAAAGTCAAAAGTCTTAATCGTGACTCTTTCAATCCATTGATTACTTTCACTATAATAAAGCTTATGGTAAAGTGTAACCGTATCGCTGGATTCTTTGCGCAGAAAATAGGCTGTTGCGTGCGTAACGCCTTTTAAAGTTTCGGAAAGTGTTGCATTATAACCTTTAACCCATGAAACAATATCTTTCCAATCGTCAATTTTATTTTTTTCCCAAATGTTTGGCAATGTCACATAGCCTCGCCCCTTTCATTAATCTTCGCGATCTGCTCCTTAGCATATTCTTCGCTGACGGGACGCTCTGTTACGGTCACTTGACCTATCGTGTTGGCTCGCTTGCTTTTTAGAATATCCTCCACGGCGTCAAAGAAATATTCTTGCTTAACTAAGTTATCTTTTTGACGAGCCGCCCGAAAAGCTGCGTTTAATACGGCGTTTGAGATGTCGCTGCCTGAAATCCCGTCATATTTCTTTGCAATTTTGAGAGGGTCTAAATCTGTGGGCATTTTTTTCGGAATATATTTTTTCCAAAGCAATTCGCGGCAAGTCTCGTCCGGCAGTTCAAATTTTACATGAACGGAAATTCGACGCATAAAAGCCGGATCGAAGTTTGAAATAAAGTTGGTGGCAAAGATTATAAAGTCTTGATACTCGTTCATAAGCATAAGCATAACCGAACGGGTCTGATTGACGCTTACATCGGTAGCGTTTGACATATTCGTTACCCTACGGGAGAGTATTGCGTCCGCTTCATCAAAGAAAATAATGCTTCCCGTTGCTTTGCCCGCCTCAAAAGCTTTGCGAATGTTTTTCGGTGTTTCGCCTACATATTTCGACTCAATATCCGCATAATTAACGGCTAAAATCTTTCTTCCAAGATGTTTTGCGATAGCGTGAGCCGCCATTGTTTTCCCTGTTCCCGATTCTCCATACAGGTTGATACCGATACGTTTTGAATATTTATGCGTTTCTGCTAATCCCCAATCTTCAAATACAATTTTACTGTTCTTCGCATAATCAGCAGCATTTAAGATCTGTTCCTTCACATGGCTTGGTAAAATCATGTCGTCAAAAGTGAATTTTGGTTCTTCTGGCAGAAAAATCTCATCCTCCGACGGTATTGATGGTGAATGAGTTTCTTTTTTTAATTCGTCTGCCTTTCCAATTCGTTTTCCTATCCCCACCAGTCCACCGACCTCTCTTGTTGGTTGAATGTCCTCAATGCGCTAATTCCCGTGCGCTGTTTTCCTTCCCCTAACCTACATCTTCCGATTCACCGTCCAAGAATGCGGCTTGTCACCCTTTTTCCGTGGACACTTGCCCGGAAGCGGCCTTCCTTCTGATACATAACGAATCTCCTTTTTCCCGCAAGCCGTGCACATCCATTCTTTCCTTGGGCTTGGTGTTGCCATAACAATCCCCCTCATCTCACAACATCTTCATCTCAAACTTCCCACAAGTCTGGCAGCCTGCCGTCTCCGCATTCACCATGGAACAACGTTTCCTCATCTGCTGGTCATATTCCCAAAATCCCGCCGCAGGATTCTTGGCAATGAGCGCGGAATTCGTCGGGTCGTACCAATATCGGCAAAAAGCGCATTTCGTGATGCGGCTGTGCTTGATGTCCACTAACTGCATATCATTTTTCCTCCAGTTGAAATCTATCTTTTTATGATAGCAGAAATCTTTCGAAAATTGGTGTCCTGCCAGGACACTATGCAAATAAATTTCTGCCCTGCCGAATGAACGACAAAACCGCAGCTCCACGTTTGATTCATACTGCTCTTACTTCTTCCAGCGTTCGGGAATCAGGAGGTTTCCCTTTTTTCGTAACTGTTGCCGGGCAACGGATATTCCTGCTGAAAAACTGCTTCCAGCGTTGCATCGACCACTGCCCTGCCAGCAACGGAAAGTGCGCGGTATTTCCGCACGTGCATTTTTTCCAACTGGCTCAGGCTGCCCTCCTTCATGTGCCGGTCGCTGTCCCTTCCCAAGAGGTAGTCCAAGGGAACATCGAAGAAGTCCGCCATCTCTAGCAACACCGACAAGGCGGGCAAACGTTTGCCGTTCTCGAACAATGAGATCGCTGACGGCGTGTAGTTGTGCTTGAAACGCTCATTAAATTCTTTTCGAAATCCCTCTTGCGTTAGACCGCGCTGTATGCGCAGTTCTCCAAATCGCCATGTCATGTTCGCTCGCCCTCCACTCCATATTTTACTAGGTCTGGGCGGGAAAAACCATTTCCGCCGGAGTCAAGGAAACCGGCCGTTTCTTACCTGTATTAGATAATGAGATTGACAGGATAAGAAAGATTTAAGAATCAACCTTCTACGTCAAAAGCCCGTAACTGTTAAGATTTTGTGAATGGCCAAAGCATAGTGCATCACCTAAAAGTTGACAGAAAAGATAACTCCTTATCTCGAAAATTTTTTTGGAAATGGTCTTTCTGTATTCTCCGATGGAACATCGTGTTCTTTCCATGCCATCCTGACCTGACGGATGCTCCATGAAGAGTTACCCACAACAATAGTATGTATTTGAGGAAGCGAACTCTTACATCATGGAACATCAGGCATTCGAGTGTCCAATCATCAAAAACAACATGAGAGGAACGAACATAATGATAAAGAAGCAGAAGGGAGGGAAGAGCAGAATGAAAGTAGAGAAGACTACATTGACGGTTTCCGAAGCGGCATTCGTTCTGAACTGTAGCGATCAGATCATCTACCGATTGATTCATGCCAATGTGCTCGGAGCATACAAAGACATCGGCGGACGTCGCTGGCACATACCGGAATACAGCGTCACGGATTACGTGGAGTCTCGTATGCGCGACAGTGTTTCCGTGCGATGAACCAAGATTCGTCGGTACCTCTGTTGATTTTTTATACACAGCTGACATACCGATAAACCACATGAATCAAGGAGGTCGAAAGTCATGGAAAATACGAGCGAATCACTGATGACCATAGAAGACGTATGCGAGGAGCTGATGATCGGACGCAACGCCGTTTACCGACTCTTGGACTCCAAGAAGCTCAGAGGCTTTCGCATCGGGCGCATCTGGAAGATACCGCGAGCGAGTATCGGAGAATACATCAGGGAGCAGCTTCAGGGGGCATAGCAAACAGGAGCTTGGCCTGAGTGCCAAGTTCCTTCAGTTAAGCCTCAGCTGAATCACGATATGGAATTTATGAGGTAGATATGCTACAATAAGGACAAAGGACAGGAGCATAGCATTATGCGCTATGCCATGCAGGAAGAGGCAATCATCGGGGAAGCCAGCCGCCCTTCAGAGGAATACGATATGATGAGTATTATCCTCGTCAATCTGGGTGATCCAGTTGCTCACGAGGAAAATGATGCGTTGCGGCTGCTCTCTGTGCTGCTCTCAACAGAGATGCAGCCACAAGAGAAAAAGCAAGTCTTAGCAGACGGCTTTGCCATACCAATGACGCAGGAAATGGAAGAGGAGGCTAGGATTATGTGCAATTTGAGTGATGGAATTGAAATGCGTGGCATAGAGAAAGGAAAAACGGAGATGGTTTTGGAAATGTTGCGGGCCAAGCAGCCATTGGAGCTTATTGTTCAGTTTTCAAGATTTTCAAAGGAAAAAATTGCAGAAATCGGAAAACAAAATGGGATTCCTCTTGCAGAATGATGAATGAGGGGAGCTTGGCCATAATTCCAAGCTCCCCAGTTTTTTTCTATTGATTGCGTCTGTCGGCAGGAAAGACGGAAGTTTTGGAGAACTGTGAAGAAACAAAGGGCTTTTTCTAGAACAGAGCATAACACCAACTGTTTAGAAAGGAAGGAGTGACTTCTCTTATGACGACTGCCAGAAGTGAGGCAATTCATATTGTTTCGGAACTGCCGGAAATTTGTATGCATGATGTTTTGAATATCCTGCGTGGCATCAGAAACGTATATTCCCAGCAAAAATCTGCGATGGGAGAAAAAGGTGCAACGAATGCCTATGAAAATTTACAGAAATACCGCCGCGAAGGAACCATAGACATGGACTACGATAAAATTTTGACCGAGGAGTTGATGGCAAAGTATGAGAATCTTGATTGATACCAATGTCATCATGGACGCCCTTCTTGGCCGACAGCCTTTCTTTGCCGCTTCGGACACGGTATTGAAAATTTGCCATGAAGAGAAGGCGGAAGGATTCTTGGCTGCACACAGTGTGACCAACCTGTTCTACATGTTACGAAAGTTTTTTAAAGATGAAGAGTTACGGGATATTCTCAGGAATCTTCTCGATTTCCTTGAAGTAGAACAAATTGACAAAGAAAAAGTATCACTTGCTTTGAAAAACAATGCGTTTGCGGATTTCGAGGATGGTCTGCAATATGAGTGCGCAAAATCAGTCAAAGCAGATTCTATCATCACTCGTAACAAAAAGGATTTTACGGGTAGCACCATTCCCGTTGTGACTCCGATGGAGTTTCTTGCAACATTTCCGTCTGAAGCAGGTGAAGATATTTGCGAAGGCAAAGAATGAATCGGCATGAAATGACATAGACTTCATGTCACAGAATGATGA
Organism: uncultured Ruminococcus sp.; assembly: GCA_905233145.1. Lineage (GTDB taxonomy): Bacteria > Bacillota > Clostridia > Oscillospirales > Acutalibacteraceae > Ruminococcoides. Next base: position 10,130 of record CAJODI010000035.1, read on the forward strand.
ATCTTAGAATTCGACGCACACTTGTCCGAACACTCTCGGCATCCTTATGCAATCGGAAATGATTCAGCCCCGGCCTGCACCCGCTCCTTCCAGATAGAACTGAAATTCCCAATAGAAGGATGCACCCCCTGCATCCCTCAAACGGACACCCAACCAGAAGAGCTTGCCGGAAAACAGGCAGTCGCCCAGTGGGATATCGAAATCTGCCGACCCTCCCGAAGGAATGGTAGCTGCTGAGAGCGTTCGGCTTTGGTGCTCAGCGCCTCGATAGGATAGCTCAAGAACCGGATTCACAAAATCCGCGGCACTCTGATTGTCGATATGAAGGCTCATGCCCCAGCCAGAGGGGATGCGAACCGTGTCTCCCTCCCTCTCCCATCCATTCCAAACCGAAGCGGAAACGGGAATTCCCGTGCCGCAAGGCGCTCCATTCAGGGAAAAGGTGCATTGTTCCCGCTGCAGAGAAGGATATTTCCAACTTTGTAGCGGAGAGTTCTTTTCCATATGCAAGTCGGACACACCTGCGGGAATCTCTTCTTCCACGGCCGACACAGGTATCTCTCCTGTCTGGGATGGCTCCTGCTGTGCTTGTTGCGGAGGGCTTGGAACCGTATCGGGAATCGTTGCCGAAGAGTGTGCTCCCTCCATGACGAAAGCGTCACCTGCATCAGCATCCCTATCCTGCCTTGGCTCCTGAATTGCGTACAAAACAGCCGCCAACAGAAGAAGAGCTGTCACGATTAACAGAACCCAACGCTGAAGCTTCTTTTTCCCTTGCTGACGCGCCACATCCTGCCAAAGCTCATCCACGGACGAATAACGATCCTCCGGATCGAGCGCAGTGCATTTCCGCAGGACACTCCCCAAGCTACCGCGATAACCCGTTCCCAGCATCCTCCGTATGGTGATGCCAAGGGAATAGATGTCGCTCCTTGCATCGGTCTGACCGAAACCGTACTGCTCCGGCGGAGCATAGCCCTTCGTTCCCAAGAATTCCGTATCCGGTTCCTCTGAGGAACGAGTGACGCGGGCAATCCCGAAGTCGATAAGCTTTACTTCATGATTTTTTGAGAGGATGATATTGGAGGGCTTGATATCCCGGTGGACGATGTTCCGCGCATGGAGAGGGCGCAGGCAGTCGCAAATTTCCTTCAGAACATGGAATGCAGTCCCCTCATCCAGCTTCCCGTCATCATAACGCAGGATATCTGCCAGCGTCCTGCCGTCAATGTATTCCTCAATGACCAGCAGCTTCCCACCCTGCTCCATCAGGCGGTAGATAGCGGGGATATGGGAATCTCCCAGTTCCTTGAGCATTTCATATATGCCCTTGGAGCGTATGTCCCTCTGCTTCAGGATGGAGACTTGCTTGCCGACTTTGTCATAGATGAGCGCCACCAAGCCTTCCTCAGAATCCTTCAGGACATCCACCATCTCATAGCTGCTGCCAAGATACTCTTCCCACAGTTCCATTGCACTCTTGCCTTTCTGTCCGAAATCCACTATGATTTTATCAAAAAGCATGAGGAGGGACAAGTTTGCACGAGAAGGATACGGAGGAACTGTTTTCCGAACTGAAAGAAGACGAGGACATCCATCAATTCCTCGCACGGAACAAAAAGGAATTCCGGCTGCCGCTGCATGAATATCTGGGGCAGATTCTGAAGGATAAGAAACTGGAAAGGCATCAGGTGGTGAAAGACTCCCTTTTGGAGCGAGCCTACGGCTACCACATCTTCTCGGGAGCAAAGAAGAACCCATCAAGAACCAAGCTGCTGCCCATTGCTCTGGCCATGCACCTTGACCTGCCCGAAACACAGAAACTGCTCCGCTATGCAGGGCTGGGGATGCTTTATCCGAGGAATCCTTGGGATTCCGTCATCATATCGGCAATCCAGAAAGGTCTTTCTGTGAAGGAAACGAATACACTGCTGTCGCAGGTGGGAGAAAAGCAGATGCTTGGGTGAGAGAAACTGTCCATCAACTCCGGTGCAAGACGCAAAAGATTTTTATGATGGTTATCCGTCCCGTAAAAAATACAGGACACGTCTGTAAAATGCCACGGATAGGCCGGAACAGGTATAATTTCAGGGGCTATGAGAAATAATATATAGCAGAAGTCTAATGTGATAATCAGGCTCTTACGATTGCCTGTTCTGTGTAGAATTGTTTGACAATATGTAGTATAACACCAGTTTACAACTTTTACAAAATTATACCATATATAGTGTGACATGGGCTGAAACGCATACCGTATGTTGTGTAAAAATCAAAAAGTTGTAAACTGGTGTCTTTTTTATACTCGCGAAAGAAAAATTGTTCCGCTTTGATAATTCTGTCCGCGGTATATACAGAGCACGTAAGAGTTTTTCCTGCGGAAAATTCTAACGTGCTTTAGTATAGTTGCTATGCTTACAAACTTGCCTTTACCCCCGTCCCATCCCAAAACACCACGTTCAATAGGTCTATGGCTACCGCATAGGCATAACCCCTCTCCGCGTAGTCTTTCACCCTTTTATGGCGTCCTTGGCACTTCTTCCCGGTCGATTAGCCACTTCCCCGGAAGCCGCACGGGACAAGGCTTCGAGAAAAGGAGAAGGGGTTGTGAATCATGAACATCCCCACGGGGGACATCTCCACAGGCTCTCCTGCCATAGCAACCATGGATGCCGCAGATGCGGCAATGCCGTCAATGCGGACGGTGACCTTGCCCTTGTAGTCCATGAGCATATTGTAGATTTGCGCCGCCGCATACACATCGCCGCCAAGAGAGTTGATCCATACGGTAATGTCTCCCTCGCCCTTGGTGAGTTCGTCCCGGAAGATAGCCGGAGTGACTTCATCACCAAACCAAGAATCCTCGGCAATC
>CAJODI010000036.1 GCA_905233145.1 uncultured Ruminococcus sp.
TGGGAACGCATCTCGTCGAGCGTCTTGAAAAGAAAATCATAAGGCAGCTAAAGCATGAACTTGAAAAAGCCGTATAGAATCTTGTCAGAGCTTCTTTACAGGCTTCGTTTCAACGTAAAAACGCGCACACAAAAAAGTGAGCGCGCTTTACATATTTGTTATTACAACACAACATCTGCTGAGTCGGTATTGTTCTCGTCTCCTCCGGCATTGTCCGTGTTGCCTTCGGGATCATTTTCGGAGTCAGCGTCGGAAGCTTGCTCGTTTCCAATCGTTCCGTCGCCGTCGCTTACCTCACCGTTGTTTGTATTGTCGGTGCTGTCAGTATTCACCGTACTGTCAGCAGCCACAGTGGTTTGCTCGGTGTTATCCATCATGTCGGAGACGCCTTTGCCGGCGTCGCTTGCAACCTTTTCCGCTCCGTTTACAGCATTGGTGACCATTTGACCGGCAGCGGAACCTGCGTCCTTTGCAGCCTCGCCGCAGCCTGCAAGAGCGGAACAAACGGCAGCCGCGGATAACATAAACGCGATTAGTTTTTTCATTTGATTCAATCCTTACAAAAAAATATGGCGTCGCTAAGCGACGCCTTTATTATTAGCATAAAATTTGAAATTATGTTTTCATTAATAAATAAACATGCAGTATTACCTATTTATTAACAACAAGATGCGGATAAGGTATTGTAATTCCGTTTTCATCAAAGCCTCTCTTTACGTTTTCCTGCATAAAATAATAAACCGTAAAGTAATCATCAGGCTCTATCCAGAACTTTGCAAGATATTCAACACCGCTTTCAAGATGCTTGCTCAGGCAAACAGCCGGAGCAGGCTCGGAAAGAATCTTGTCGCAGAGGCTGATTTGCTTTAGGATAACGTTTTTCACCAAATCAATATCGTCATCATACGAAGCATTGTAGCGCAGAAACATTCTCAGCTTTCCGTCAACAACACGATTTGTCACGTTGTTCTTGGTGAGCGAAGAGTTAGGGATTTTTACAATCCTGTCCTCAAGCGAATAAAGAGTGGTATAAAAAACGTTAATCGACTGCACCTTGCCGATTTCGTCCTGAAATTCGATCATATCTCCGGCACAAAACGGTCTTGTAATAAGGATAATCAAGCCGCTGACAAAATTAGCGAGGGTGTCTTGAATTGCAAAACCGGCGGTTATTATTGCAGCGCCAAGGGCGGTAAAAATAGAGGTCACGTTGATTCCGACTGTGGCAAGCATAGTCACGGCAAGAATAAAATACAGCGCAACTCTTATTACAGAGACAATGAAGGTTTTTGTCGTATGATCAATTCGGTCTGATTTTCGGAGCAGCTTTTTTATGGCTTTGGTTGTAATTTTGACAAATATAATACCGGCAGCAAGGATGATTACAACTAAAAGCAGCTTGTTTGAAAGCTTGAACAAAAAATCATTCAGCTGCTGTGTAAACTGTTCCAAATCATTCTCCTTCTTCCGCTATTAGCTTTTCGGAAACAAGCTCTCCGTTCCTCCAGACTCCGATCAAAACGTTTCCGTTTTCATCAAAAGAAACGCTTTTGCCGTTGCGAACGCCGTTTTTGTACATTGAAACATCAATAAGGTTTCCGTCCTTATCAAACCTTGCTCCATAGCCCTCCGGAGCATTGTCCTTCCAACAGCCTGCGTGCATTGTTCCGTCGCTGAGACGATAACCGACTCCGCTTCCCTGCCTTATTCCGTCGTTCCAGTTTCCGGCGTAGTTGATTTTGCCCTCTTTGTAGTAACAAACGCCAAAGCCGTGTCGTTTTCCTGCAAGATATTCACCGTCGTAAGAGGTAACTCCGTCGGGAGTGGTGGTTCTTCCCCTGCCGGAACGCAGATTGTTTTTGTCAAGCGCGCCGTAGTAAGAATAAACACCGGAGCTTGTTTCGAGCGCAAGATCACACGTCGGTTCTTCAGAAAGGAGTATTTCGGGTTCCTCGGAAGAATTATCTTTTATCTCTGCATCATTAGAGCAATTATCTGTTTCTGATTTTTCTTCATTAGAATTATTTTCCGGCTCTTTCTCAGGCTCAGGTTGAGATATTTCTGTATCAGAATTATCTTCCGGTACTTTCTCCGGCTCCGGTTGAGATATTTCTGTATCGGAATTATCTTCCGGTGCTTTCTCCGGCTCGGGTTGAGATATTTCTGTATCGGAATTATCTTCCGGCTCTTTCTCAGGCTCGGGTTGAGATATTTCTGCATCGGAATTATCTTCCGGTACTTTCTCCGGCTCTGGTTGAGATATTTCTGTATCGGAATTATTTTCCGGCTCTTTCTCCGGATCGGGTTGAGATATTTCTGTATCGGAATTATTTTCTATATCTTTCACCAAATCAGGTTGATTTACTTCTAAATTAGAATTATTATCCGAGCTTTTTGCTTCTTTTGAATCAGACTCAAAAGGCTTTTCCTCTCCCAAAACATTTTTATTATTCTTCTGAGCTTCATAAATGATACTCTCTATCTTATCATATGCGGAATAAGAGTTTTCTTCTTTATCGGCTGAGTTTTTATCTTCATTAAAATAAGGCGCGATTTTGAGGTCTATCTCCGCAGGCTTTCCGGATAAATACAAAAAGCTTGCGGTATTAAGCCCAAAGCCTTTTTGTGGCTGAGGTGTAACAGTTTCTTGATCAATCAGCAAATCTTCAGGTTTGAATTCAGAATCAAACCATATCATACCCAAATTTGAATATACAAGCGCAGTGCAGGATTTCTTAGGTGAACTTGCCGGAAACAACAGGCGTGACTCCTTGATGCCGTTTGCGTCTTCGGTTTCATATTCAATTGCAAAGATTTCCTCGATTATTTTTGGGGACGCAGTCGCCTTTAGCTCAGCTTTTTTGGTGCCGTCATAAAACTCGGTTTTCAGCCATTCGTGATTCTTGCTGAAAAACTGACGTTTTATAACTGCACCCAACGCAGAAAAAGTACTGACGCAGTATGCGCCGTCTTTCATTTTTTTCGCGGATTGATACGGACGGTTATTGCAGTTCATTTTCCATGAAATCGGTTTGCCCGCAACAAACTGGTATGAGAGTCCGAAAACAGAATCTCCTCCGTTTATTTCAAGCCTGTCCTTTTGCGGTGCGCAGTTGGAATTATAGTAATTAGCCCTAATGCCTGCAAGCGCGTCGTTTTTGAAATCAAGAGCTTCAAAATCAGAAAACAAAGCGGAGTAAACAACAATACCGTTCGTAAGCTTTTTTGAATCGGAAATCATATTAATAATTCCTTTCGAGAAATATATAATTGGACGATTATTATTTAGAAAGCGGTAATTTCGCGTGACAACGCGAATACTATGACAACAACGCAGATATGCGGTATTGCCTTAAAATTCAGGGGCGAACAGCGTCCGCCCCATTAAATTTAGGGCACCTCTAAAAATTCACTGTTGTTCAGAGGTGCGGATATTTTATAGTAGATTTTTGTCAAAACGACGATGTCATACTGACGTATAACGAGGAGTTTTGACAGAAATATGCTGTGAAAGATTTGTGCCTATGGGCAGCTATGCAGCTATGAATTTTTAGAGGTACCCTTTATACTATTATAATAAAAACCCATTAACATCTGTTATATAGCGTTTTATCAAAAAGTATTAAAACAGCATTTATGCTGCAATAGGTATCCGAAGGCTATCAAATTAAATTGAAATTGTCATAGCAATCCTGTAAAGATCCTCGTCAAATACACGCTCCATATCAAGAGCGGTTGTGATATCAAGGTCGGTGATCTTGCCGTCGCGCATAACGACAACTCGGTTGCCTATATCCTGGCTGAGAAGCTTAACGGCTCTGTAGCCCATTTCGCTTGCAACAACCCTGTCGCGCAAGGTCGGCGAGCCGCCTCTTTGTACATGACCCAGAACAGTAGCTCTGGCTTCAATTCCGAGCCTGTGCTCTATATATTTGGCAAGATCGTCCACTCCGCCGACGCCCTCGGCAACAACAATAATAAAATGCTTTTTACCTGTTTTTTGTGTATTGACAATTCTTGTTATTACGTCGCGCTCAATATTAAACTCAATTTCAGGCACAAGAATCGCGGTCGCGCCGGTCGCGATACCGGTTTGCAGCGCGATATCTCCGCAGTGTCTGCCCATAACCTCAACAATCGAGCATCTGTCATGAGACTGCGCTGTGTCTCTGATTCGGTCAACCATTTGAATCGCTGTGTTCATAGCGGTGTCAAAGCCTACTGTATATTCCGAACAGGCAATGTCATTGTCTATTGTACCGGGAACGCCGATACAGTTGACGCCGGCGTTTGTGAGAGCACGCGCACCTCTGAATGAACCGTCGCCGCCGATTACAACAACACCGCTGATTCCCTTGCTGCGACAAAAATCAGCCGCTTTTTTTTGATTTTCGGGCTTTTTAAAATCCTCGCTTCTTGCGGTATAAAGCATTGTTCCGCCGTTACCAATGATTTCCGAAACGCTTCTGAGGTTCATTTCCTCAAGATCGCCGTTAAGCAAACCGTTATAGCCGCGGTATACTCCGTAAACCTTCATACCCATATTGATTCCGGTACGAACAACAGCTCTTACAGCCGCGTTCATGCCCGGTGCGTCGCCGCCGCTGGTTAATACGGCAATTGATTTTCCTGTCATATTATTTAACCTCCGTATGGAATATTTTCATTGGTTATACTATAAACAATTATAATACAAATCACGCTTCTTTACAAGGGGGTTTTGTAATTTTTTCGTAATTTTTGCTAAAGTCAACCGTTGTATATTCTTGACAAAAAAACAAACACTTCGCTTTCATAGCTTAAAACTAAAAATTATAACAACATATTACTGCACAACAAAATCTTGACAAGCAATCAAAACCGTATTATTATAAATGTATAAGATAACGTTGCGCAATCCGCGGAACAAAGCTTGCGGTATTGCCATAAGGGAGTCCGTACAATTCCCTGCCGGGCATAGGCACGACATTGATTTTTAGTGATTCCCGTAAATATATTCAAAGGATGTATAATATGACAAAATTATATCTTGCTATCCCCTGCTATAACGAAGAAGAAGTGCTGAGAGACAGTGCGCAAAAGCTTTTGAATAAATACACAACAATGATGTCAGAGGGCAAAATAACAGACGACAGCAAAATTGTATTTATCGACGACGGCTCAAAGGACAAAACCTGGAGCATTATCGAGCAGCTTCACAGCGAAAACAAAATCTTTCAGGGAATCAAGCTCAGCAGAAACAGAGGTCACCAGAACGCCTTGCTCTGCGGACTTATCACTTTGAAGGACAAAGCAGACGCCGTGATTTCGATTGACGCAGATTTGCAGGACGATATCAACACCTTTGACGAAATGGTCGCAAAGTATGAGGAAGGCTGCGACGTTGTTTACGGCGTTCGCTCAAAGCGCGCCACAGACACCTTTTTTAAGCGTTTTACCGCAGAAGGATTTTATAAAATCCTAAACAAAATGGGCGCAAAGGTAATCTTTAATCACGCGGATTTCAGACTTATGAGCAGAAGGGCTTTGGAGGCGTTTTCGGAATACAAGGAAACTAACATTTTTCTTCGCGGTATGGTTCCGCTTATCGGCTACAAGTCGGATATCGTTACCTATGAACGCTTTGAAAGACTTGCCGGCGAAAGCAAATATCCTCTTAAAAAGATGCTCGCGCTTGCGTGGGAGGGCATTACCTCTATGAGCATTCAGCCAATCAGAATGATCACCTGGCTGGGCGCAATTGTTTTTGCCATCAGCATTATTATGATTATCTATTCAATCATCAGCTTCTGCGCCGGTTTTGCAAGACCGGGCTGGTCAAGTATTCTTTGTTCGATTTGGGCGATCGGCGGACTGCAAATCCTTGCAATCGGCATTATCGGCGAATATATCGGCAAGATTTATCTTGAAACCAAGCGCAGACCGAGATTTATTGTCGAAACCTTTCTTGAGGACTGATTATCCATACTTGATTTTTCAACAGCGTCCTGCTTTGGACGCTGTTCTGTATTTTTATGCCAAATGAGCGGCAAATATTTTATTTTATTTCGATTAATCATTGTAATATTCACGTTATTGTGTTAAAATGATATTGAATTTATAAAAAAGAAGAGGAGAAAGGATATGAATACAGAAAAGCTTCAAAAACGTGACAGCTCGCTGGACATTATCAGAATTGTTGCGGTATTCACGGTTTTGTCCGTTCATTTCTTTTTGCACAACGGCTTCTATTCTCAGCCCGTAAACAACTGGCCAATGTATATCATGACAGGAATGAGAACCTTGTTCTCTATTTGCGTTCCAATGTTCATGATGCTTACGGGATATCTTATGAGCCACAAAAAGCTTAGTAAGTCTTATTATAAGGGTATTGCAAAAACGCTTGTCGTCTTTGTGCTTATAACAATAGTGTGTATGGTCTACAAGGCTGTACATAACCACGAGATTTACCGCTGGCAGGACTTTATCTTTGATACCCTCGACTTTACCGGAGCAAACTACTCCTGGTATATCGAGATGTATATAGGTCTTTTCCTTATTGCTCCGTTCCTAAATCTCGCCTATCACAAGCTTGAAACCAGAAACCGCAAGCTTGTGCTTATTTGGACGATGATTTTCCTGACCGTTATCCCTACCCTGCTCAATATCTTCAACTTTGAAAGCCTTGAATGGTGGGGCACTCCGACTTCATCTGATGAATTCGCAAAGCTGTGTCCGGCTTGGTGGACAGGCATTTATCCCATAACCTTCTATTTCACCGGCTGTTATGTCAGAGAATACGGAATAAAGCTAAAAACAAAGTCTATGCTCGCTTTGCTTGCCGTTTCGCTTTTTCTGTTCACCTGCTTTAATATTTTCAGAAGCTACAATGTCGGCTTTAAATCCGGCACATATGTATATTGGTCGGGCTTTGAGCCTTATGTTCTCACTGTTTTGATTTTTACTCTTTTGACAAGAATCAAAACTCAAAAGCTTAATAACGGCGTCAAGCTGGTGCTGTGGAAGATTTCCGACCTTGCTCTGGGAATTTATCTTCTGTCATACATTTTTGACGAGATGATTTATTTTGAGCTGAACAAGGCTGTTCCTATTATGACCGACAGGCTTCCGTATTACTTCGTTACCGTTCCGCTTTGCTTTATTTGCTCCGCGATTTCTTCGCTGATTATCAATATTATAGCAAAATATATTATTTACGGTTTTCAAAAGCTGGTCGAGTTTATCAAGGCTCAGCGTGAACGTCCGGATAAGAAAAAATGGCAGACGCTTTTGTTTATCTGTCTTTTGGGCGGCGGACTTATTTTCTCGATTTGGAAGCTTAACTTCGGCTTTGGCGGAAATGACGAGGCGTTTTACCTTACTATTCCTCAGCGTTTTCTTATGGGTGACGCTCCGATTGCCGACGAATGGCACCTTTCTCAGCTCTCCGGATTTTTGCTCATGCCCTTTGTATGGTTATATACAACCATTTTCGGTTCAACAGACGGAATTATCTTTGCCGCAAGAATCGCATATGTACTCTTCCATGCAGTCGTAAGCGTGCTGATGTATCTCCGCCTTAAAAAATACGGCTATATTTCCGTTTTTGCCTGCGCGCTCTTCTTCCTGTTTGTTCCGTATGACATCATGGCAATGAACTACGACAGCATGGGACTTGATTTTGTCGCGCTGACCGGAGTGGTAATGAGCACGATCAGCCACAACAAAAAGCTGCCGATTATTCTCAGCGGCATAACCTTTGCAGCCGCGGTGCTTTGCAGTCCGTATCTTGCAGCAGTTTATGTTTTGTTCGCGCTGTGCGTTTTGGTTCATATTATTATCAAAAAGAAAAACACCTCCTTTGTGCTCAAAAGCTCGATGTTTGCTCCCAAAACCTTCCTTTGGTTTACTGTGGGCGTATGCATAATGGCAGCGATATTCCTTATTTTCGCTCTGCCAAGAGTCAGCATAAACGAAATCATCAATAACCTTCCATATCTGCTGAGCGACCCTGAACATCCCTCGCTAACCTTTGGCTACAAATTTAACAGCTTCTTTAATTCTGTTTTCTCCTTCCACGAAAACTTTAAAATGGCTGTTTACGCTTATTTGGCAATGGCGCTTGTGATGGCGATAGACAAAAAAAGGAAGCTTCACCGCGCGGTATATCTGATCGTTACATTCGGAGTTGTCGGCTTCTGCTATGTAATGATGCTTCCGACCCTGATTGGCACCTACTACAACGCGATTATGTTCCCGCTTATCTTTGTCGGAATCACCTCCTATGTATTGCTTGATAACAAACCGAAAAGCATGTTTGCCGGACTGTTTGTATTCGGTCTGCTTTACGCGTTTTGCATACACTGCTCATCAAATCAGGGCTTCTACGTTATTTCAATGGCTTCGGCGGCAACAAACATTGCAAGCTACATTTTCCTTGGACTGTTAATCGGAGAAATGCAGACTTCTCCCGACAATATCGAATACGCCGCGGTTATCAAACGCGTAAGCTTTGGACTTGCAGCGTTTATGATTTTCCTTCAGGGCGCGTTCCAATTCAGCGTTAAGATGTATCATGTATTTTGGGACGGAGAGCCCTCTACGCTCACCTCTCAGATCACACAGGGACCCGCAAAGGGTATCTATACAAGTCAAAGCAACTCGGCGGATTACGCCAATATCTACAATGATATTCAAATTTTGAAAAGCAAGCCTGACAACAGAGTTTTGGTGCTATCCAACAAGACCTGGATTTATCTCGCGCTAAGCAAGCCCTACGGCACATACTCGGCGTGGATTTCCGAGGACCAGCCTCAGAATATCGAAAGACTCAAGACTTATACAAACGTCAATCCCGAACACGCTCCGAAATACATTTATATCCCTAAAAATTCAAAATGGGATTTCACCAATTTTAACAGCGGTGTTACCGGCTACGGTTTGTCTTTGCAGGAAACTCCAAACGGATATATTCTGGAAAATCCGGCTGTAAACTAATTAATTAGCAGGACTTTCATATTAATAAGCACTGATCAATTCGGCGTCGTTTGGTTTTCGGCGCCGAATTGCTTTGCGGTAATAAAACTATCGGTAAATTGTATAAAACCTGATAAAAAATGATTGAAAATATTTCTTTCAAAATGCAATATTTGACTTGTTTTTTTGATGAATTTGTGATATAGTGAATATGTGATAGTCAAAATAACGAAATTACACACCATTTTTTGTGAAAAATAACCTAATAATACTTCCGGGGGTAAATCTTTTATGGATATAGTGAAGTTGTATGAGTCATGGTGCGAAAATGCTACCGAGGATAAAGATATTGTTAAAGAGCTTTGCGATATCAAAAATAACGAGGAAGAGATTCACGAACGCTTCTATACCTCGCTGACATTCGGCACGGCAGGTCTAAGAGGCATTATCGGCGCAGGCACCAACAGAATGAACATTTATGTAGTTCGTCAGGCAACTCAGGGACTTGCAAATTACGTAATTAACAAGTACGGAAGCGGCTCTGTCGCTATTTCTCACGACAGCAGAATCAAGGCTGATCTGTTTATGATTGAAGCCGCAAGGGTGCTTGCTGCAAACGGAATTAAGGTTTACATAACACGCGAGCTTCAGCCAACGCCGGTGCTTTCTTATCTGGTAAGATACTTCAAGTGTCAGGCAGGCATTATGATAACCGCAAGTCACAATCCGGCAAAGTATAACGGCTACAAGGCCTACGGCGAGGACGGTTGCCAGATGACCGACGCGGCTGCAACAGCCGTCTATGACGAGATTTGCAGACTTGATATGTTTAACGACGTCAAAATCACCGATTTTGACGAAGCTGTAAAATCAGGCATGATTGAATATATAGATGACTCGGTTTATGATGATTACCTTGAAAAGGTGCTTGAGCAGCAGGTTAATCCAGGCGCGTGCAAGGGCGCAGATCTTAAGGTCGTTTACACTCCGCTTAACGGAGCAGGCAACAAGCTTGTAAGAAGGGTCCTTGACAAAATCGGTGTTGAAAAGGTATGTGTGGTAAAAGAGCAGGAGCTTCCCGACGGAAACTTTACAACCTGCCCCTACCCTAACCCCGAGATCCGCGAGGCTCTGCAAAAGGGTCTTGATCTCTGCGAAAAAGAGCAGCCCGATCTTCTTCTTGCAACCGATCCGGACTCTGACAGAGTAGGTATCGCGGTTAAAGATTCCGACGGAAGCTACAGGCTGATTTCAGGAAATGAAAACGGCGTAATGCTCACAAACTACATTCTCTCCTGCAAAAAAGAGCAGGGAAAGCTTCCGGAGCATCCCGTTGTTGTAAAAACCATTGTAACAACCAAGCTTATTAACAAGCTCTGCGATAAATATGGCTGTGAGCTTAAAAACGTGCTCACAGGCTTTAAATACATCGGTGAAATCATTCTTAACCTTGAAAAGAACAACGAAGAAGACCGTTTTCTCTTCGGCTTTGAGGAAAGCTACGGTTATCTCTCCGGAACCTATGTAAGAGACAAAGACGCTGTTGTAGCTTCGATGCTTGTCTGCGAAATGGCGGCATATTATAAAAAGCAGGGAAAGTCTCTTGCTCAGGTTATTGACGAGCTTTATGACGAATTCGGCTATTATATCAACAAAACTTACTCCTTTGAATTTGAAGGAGCCGCAGGAATGCAAAAGATGGCTGATATAATGGCAAATATTCGCAACAATATTCCCGAAAAAATTGACGAATACAAGGTTATCCGAGTTTGTGACTATCAACTCAAAAAAGAATTTGATTTGGTAGGAGACGATAATGTTGACATCCATCTTCCAACCTCAAATGTTATTTCTCTTAATCTTGAGGGAGACAATTGCGTTATTATTCGTCCGAGCGGAACGGAGCCTAAGATTAAGCTTTATATCACAGCTGTAGGAAAAACTCATGATGACGCGGTAGAAATCTGTGACCGACTTGTGGATTCCGCTAAGAAAACACTTGGATTTTAACTCAACAGATGTTAAAGAATTTTATTGGATAAATAGTATAATACTAGATCCCCATGCCGCGAAACGGCACCACGATAAAAAAATTCGTGCGACACAAATAACATGTTTTTCGACTTTTACAATAAACTAAAAAGACGGGCGTTTTGCCCGTCTTTTTGTATGCTATCATTCCTTTGGATGCGCTTCCAAAATGTCATTGATTGCCGGAACCAAGTCTTTTTTTCGTGAGATTCCTGGCTCAAGTCTGTAGGATTCTCCGTCAAACACCGCCTTGTCGCCAAATGCAGTTTGAATAACCTCAGACGCGGCGTCATCAGACGGCACTATATAAGTAATTGAAATGTCGTCATGGAAGATACTGATTTGTGCAAAGCCCATATTCATTCCGTTCTTTTTGACATAAGAATATATATTTTCTTTCATACGTTTTATATAATCCTTCGCAGCTGCTTCATCATAGGCATTAACACAGCCTATAGAGTATTTTGTCCCGCCGCTTTCGTATTCTTTATAATCGCTCATAAAGATTTCTTCGTCTGTCATTCCGTCGTAGGAAATTGAAGCTTTGAACATTTCCTGATAAAAACTGTTTATATCATCAATTCCAGCCAAAGCTTCAAGATCCTTAATAGCTTCGCGGTCCGCAAAAGTTGTAGTATCCGATTTTAAATTATTCGTATCAGAAAGAATAGAACCTATCATCGCGCAGGCTGTCTGCTTATCAGGCTCCACACCGTAGTTACGGTAACGCAACCATATAATCGTTGCGGTTGATCCAAGCGGTCGGGCATCATAAATCAGCTGATTGCCGGTAATAACAGAGCCATCGTTATGATGGTCAATAATACTGATAATATTTGCGTCAGCTAAACCGCTTGCAGACTGAGAATACTCGCTATGGTCAACCAGGACCATATTACAACCGGAAGCATCTTCAAGCAACTCAGGAGTATCAAGGCCGGCTTTTTCAAGGACATAGGCAGTCTCTTTGTTGACTGAACCGAGAACAACAGGCTTTGCGTCATATCCAAGCTTATTGAGCAACGTGGCATATGCAATTGAGCTTCCCACTGTATCTGCGTCTGGACTCTTGTGTCCGGTCACATAGATTTTTCCGTCAATTTTACCCAGCCCGTCCAAATCGCTGCGATTGAGCTTGATATTATAATCAAGTCTTGCTTTATAATCGCCGTCTGCTGTGGCACGACCAGCAAAAAAACAACCCGTTCCCACAGCAGAAGCAAGAATTATCGTAATTAAAGTCCATAGAATAGTTTTCTTTTTCATTATAATCACTCCCATTAATGATATTTAATAATTTTTTATACTATTTTCTGATAAACCATTTTAAAACAGATGTTAAAGAGTTTTATTAGATAATAGTATTATTTAGGCAATACCGCATAATTCTGGTGCGCGGATTGCGTAGTCAGATTTTTCGTCAGAATGTTCAAATAATCAGTGTGCATACTGACGTATGGATACTGATAATATGCAAGCAAGGCGTGCGCCATGAATTGTGCGGTGTTGCCTTTAGTTAAAAAACATAAAACGCCCCTGATTTTTTCAGAAGCGTTTGTTAATAGCAAAAAATGTGTTACCGTAATTTATTGAAATTTATCGGCGAGCATATCGCCCATATTATACATTCCGCTCTTTTGATTTGCCAGGAAAACCGCGGCGTTTACAGCACCAACCGCAAACACTTCCTTGGACTGAGCCTGATGTGTGAGCGTTACAACCTCATCGTGACCGGCAAAAATAACCTCATGCTCACCAACTATTGTGCCGCCTCGAACGGCATGAATACCAATCTCGTTTTTGGAGCGCTTTTTGCGGTAAGCGTGTCTGTCGTATACATACTGGGGCTCTTCGCTTAGCGTTTCGGAAATTCCGTCTGCAAGCATAAGCGCCGTTCCGCTTGGAGCGTCGATTTTTTGGTTGTGGTGCTTTTCAACAATTTCTATATCAAAGCCTTCTCCGAGCACCTTTGCAGC
Organism: uncultured Ruminococcus sp.; assembly: GCA_905233145.1. GTDB lineage: Bacteria > Bacillota > Clostridia > Oscillospirales > Acutalibacteraceae > Ruminococcoides. The sequence continues at coordinate 12,963 of CAJODI010000036.1, forward strand.
CTGTTTTGAAAGCTCGATAAGAAGATTGATTCCAAGTGACATATTTCCTGAATAAAAGACCGCGATTTGCTTTGAAGCTTCCTTAATTTTATCAATCTGCTCCTGCGAATAGCCTGTTGTGCAAATAACACACGGAACAGAATTCTTGGTGGCAAAGCACAGCATATCATCAAGCACGGCAGGATTGGAAAAGTCGATTATGACATCGGGAACAGAATCAATCTCGCCAAAGCTTTTAAACACCGGAAAATCATAACCTTTTTTGCCAAAAGCGTCAACACCGAACATGGCTTGACAATTATTATTTTCTTCAACAGCAGCGGCAACAAAACCGCCCATTTTGCCGTTGCAGCCTACAATTCCTACATTTACCATTCCGTTACCTCTTTTTTAACGTCGGATTATATCAAAATTTCTCTCTGGCGCAAGGCTTTATCAAACCTTGTTGAGCAAGTCGTACTTTGAAAGACAATCCTTTAAATCATGATATCCGGCAACACTCATCGGAACAAGCGGCAGTCTGCATTCGCCGGCGTCAAAGCCATAAAGGTTCATTGCAGTCTTAACAGGAATCGGATTCACGTCGCTGAACATGATGTTCATGAGTTCCAGATAATGGAAGTGCAGCTTTTGAGCCTCGGCAAAATCGTTGTCAAGGCAAAGCTGACAGATTTTGTGCATTTCGGCAGGGCAAATATTTGCAAAAACCGAAATTACGCCGAGTGCGCCGAGCGACATAAACGGAACAGTTTGGTCATCGTTTCCGGAATAAATATCAAGGTTATCACCGCAAAGTGAACGGATGAGCGCAACCTGAGAGATATCTCCGCTTGCTTCCTTGGCCGCGACAATATTCGGATGCTTGCAAAGCTCCTGATAAGTCTTTGGCTGGATATTGCAGCCTGTTCTTGACGGAACATTATAAAGGATAACCGGCAGGTCAACCGCGTCGGCAATCACGTTAAAATGTCTAATAAGACCTGCCTGAGAGGTCTTGTTATAGTAAGGAGTTACGCACAAAAGCGCGTCTGCTCCTGTTTTTTGAGCTTCCTTTGAAAGCATAACGGCAGTGGAAGTATCGTTGCTGCCGGTTCCGGCTATAACCGGGATTCTGCCGTTGATTTTTTCGGAAACGAACGAAAGCACCTCGCAGTGCTCCTGCTCGGAAAGTGTAGCCGCCTCGCCTGTTGTTCCGCAGGCAATAATTGCGTCTGTTCCGTTGGCAACGTGGAACTCCAAAAGCTGTTCCATAGCGTCGTAATTAACCTTTCCGTCAGACAGCATCGGCGTAATGAGCGCGACGCCCGAACCGGTAAAAATATGATTTGCCATAATATACCTCCGTTAGTTTACTTAGTATATAAAAAATTATTCTGCCTCAATATATCCCTCTGCGCAAAGCAGCTCGGCAAGAAGCACCGCACCGCCTGCGGCTCCTCTGAGCGTATTGTGAGACATGCAAACAAACTTGTAATCGTACTGAGTGTCTTCTCTGAGCCTTCCCACAGAAACAGCCATGCCGTTTTCAAGATTTCTCTCTGACTTGATTTGTGGGCGATCCGGCTCTGTAAAGTAGTGCAGGAATTTCTTTGGCGCGCTGGGAAGCTCAAGCTCCTGAGCCCTGCCGCTGTAGTTGTTCCAGATCTCGATTATTTTTTCAACCGACGGCTTTTCAACGCCGTCCCTGAACGACATAAACACCGCAGCGGTGTGTCCGTCGGAAACGGGAACGCGGATACACTGCGAGGTGATCGAGATGTCGTCTGTGTTTACGATCTCGCTGCCTTCGATTTTACCCCAGATCTTGAGCGGCTCTTTTTCTGATTTTTCTTCCTCGCCGCCGATATACGGTATTACGTTATCTATCATCTCGGGCCAGGTCTTAAAGGTCTTTCCTGCGCCGGAGATTGCCTGATATGTGCAGGCAAGCACCTTGTCAACGCCAAGCTCCTTGAGCGGATGGATCGCAGGAACGTAGCTTTGAAGTGAACAGTTTGACTTGACTGCGACAAAGCCCTTCTTTGTGCCAAGGCGTTTTCTTTGCTCGTCAATGATTTTTATGTGATCGGCGTTGATTTCCGGAATCACCATCGGTACATCGGGAGTAAAGCGGTGAGCGGAATTATTTGAAACGATCGGACATTCTGCCTTTGCGTATCTTTCTTCAAGAGCCTTTATTTCATCCTTCTTCATATTAACTGCGCAGAAGCAGAAATCCACCTTTGAAGCAACTTCCTCAACGTTTTCCGCGTCGAGGATAATCATATCCTTATATTTTTCAGGCAGAGCGGCAGTCATGTGCCATCTTCCGTCAACAGTCTGAGCATAGGTTTTGCCCGCGCTTCTTGAGCTAGCCGCAAGAGCAGTTACCTCAAACCAGGGATGATTTTCCAAGAGCAGCGCAAAACGCTGACCTACCATTCCGGTAGCTCCGATAATACCTACCTTGTACTTTTTCACAGTGATTCCTCCAAACAAATTTTAAAAAAGCAGTTGCCTTATCGAAAAAAATATTATATCATAGAAAGTACTGATTATTTTTGTGCTCATTTCGTGCAAAAGATTTTTGTCAGATTGAACATTGGTTTTTAGGCTTTTGCCATCAAAAAGATTTTTAAAGAGTATGGCAGAAATCCGCAGGCGAAATGAGTTTCAAGCTGCAAGCTGTAAATTAATCAATAGTCCCTATATAAACAGCGCGTCAAATACACGCTGAAGCGAGCTGCCTATTTAATTAATAATACCATTTTACTCGGTTGTTGTCAATTATTTTACCAATTTCTGTTTAAGCCAAAAAAAGATTTTAATAAGATGTGAGGATATAAAATGAAAACCAGCGATTTTTATTATGATTTACCAAAAGAACTAATTGCTCAAACGCCCGTTGAGCCGCGCGACAGCTCAAGGCTTATGGTTATGAACAGGGAAACCGGAGAAATTGAACACAGGCATTTTTTTGATATCCCGGATTATCTTAACGAAGGCGATCTGCTTGTATGTAACGATTCAAGAGTTTTGCCGGCGCGAATTTTCGGCGTAAAAGAAACAGGCGCGAGAGTGGAATTTCTTTTGCTGAAGCAAATCAGCGGCAACCGCTGGGAAACTCTCTGCAAGCCGGGCAAAAAAGCACGCGAGGGAGCAGAATTTATTTTTGGCGACGGAATAATGCGGGCAAAAATCAGCGGTGTGACAGAGGACGGCAACAGAATAGTTGATTTTGACTGCAAC
>CAJODI010000037.1 GCA_905233145.1 uncultured Ruminococcus sp.
GGCTCGATATGTCCGAATACATGGAGAAGCACACGGTGTCCAAGCTCATCGGTTCGCCTCCGGGCTACGTAGGCTTTGAGGACGGCGGACAGCTTACCGAAAAGGTCAGAAGAAAGCCTTATTCGGTGGTGCTCTTTGACGAGATCGAAAAGGCGCACCCGGATGTGTTCAATATGCTTCTGCAAATCCTTGAGGACGGCAGACTGACAGATTCCAAGGGCAGAACGGTTGACTTTAAGAACACGATCATCATCATGACCTCAAACGTAGGCGCAAGGCTGATCACCGACAAGCAAAAGTCCCTCGGCTTCAAACAAAAGGACGAAAGCTCCGGCGAGAAGGAGGACATCAAGAGCCTTGTACTCGGAGAACTCAGACAGATCTTCCGTCCGGAATTCCTCAACAGGGTTGACGATATCATTGTGTTCAACAAGCTCACTCAGGACGAAATCAAACAGATCGCTTCCAAGATGCTTGCAACGCTTTCAAAGCGGCTCGAAGCAATGAACATCAAAATCAACTTTACCGACGAGGCAGTTTCGGCAGTTGCCGACAAGGGCTTTGACGACAACTACGGCGCAAGACCGCTTCGCCGCGCGATCCAAAGCGAGATCGAGGACGCGCTTTCGGAGCAAATGCTCGACGGCAAGATCGCCGAGGGCGCAGACGTGATGTGCGATTACAAGGACGGCAAATTTACATTTGAAACAAAATAATAAAGGCAATACCGCATAATTCGGGTGTGCGGATTGTGCAGTCTGACGGAATAATATGCAAGCAAGACGTGCGCCGTGAATTGTGCGGTGTTGCCTAAATGATGTTTTGGGAACGCTCGGAAAAGCCCGGGCGTTTTCCTTTTTAATGAGGTTTAAAATAAAAACTTGACACAAAAATATGTAAGGTTTGAATAAAAAATCCGTTTGACTTATGTTAAAACATCTAATTGAATTTTTTTTAGCTTGGTGATACAATTGATACTGTACAACATTGTGGCAATCAGGTGTTGTTCAAATTAATCATTATCTATATTTTATAGGCAACACCGCACAATTCACGGCGCGCACCTGAATTATGCGGCATTGCCTATACTTAAAGGAGTATCTTTTTATGAGAATGAAATTAAAAAAAGTAACTGCAATTTTGCTGGCAATGATGATGTTGACTGCAACTGCTGCGCTGCTTCCGCTCAGCGCGTCGGCGGCAGAGGTAGCAGAGGAGGATATCGGCGCAGCAAGCGGAACAACGGGCGACTGCACGTGGACGGTTGACGATCAGGGCACGCTGACCATAAGCGGCAGCGGCGCAATGGGTGATTACGGCTACAGCTCAACAGCGCCGTGGAGCAAAAATATCAGCCGAGTCGTGATTAAGCCCGGAGTTACAAAAATCGGAATCGGAGCGTTTAGTAAATGCCGCAATCTTACGAGCGTTATGATTCCTGCCAGTGTTACCGAAATACGCAAGGATGCGTTTGAATACTGCACGGAGCTTACTAATATTAGTCTTAACAGCGGCTTAAAAACCATAGGCGAATATGCGTTTGAACACAGCGGTATCACAAGTATAACGATCCCTGCCGGCGTGACAAATATCGGAGATTTAGCATTTTCATACTGTTCTCAGCTTTCCTCTATTTCGGTTAATAGCGGAAATACCGTTTATGACAGCCGAAATAACTGCAACGCGGTTATTGAAACAAGCAAAAACAAACTGGTTGCAGGCTGCAAAGCTACAATAATTCCCTACGGAGTTACAAGCGTTGGGGACTATGCCTTTTTTGGCTGCACCGGCTTGACAGGCATAAGCATCCCAGGCAGTGTAACCGAGCTGGGAAGAATGGCTTTTAACGAATGTACCGATTTGCAAAGCGTTTATATTCCCGACAGCGTTACAAGCTTAGGCGAATATTTGTTTTTCGGCTGCACTGAGCTGGTCGATGTCAATATTCCAAACAGAGTGAATTCGATCGACGATTTTGTTTTTGCAGATTGCTGGAACCTGAGTGAGATTTCAATTCCCGACAGCGTAACAAGTATCGGTAATTATGCGTTCAAGTGCACCGGGCTGACGTCTTTGGATATTCCGCAAGGCGTAAGCAGTATCGGCGAATACGCGTTTACATATTGCACGGAATTGACAAGCATTGATATTCCCGATGGCGTAACTACTATCAGCTCCGGAGCGTTTAGAGGCGCCGGACTGACGAGCGTTAAGATTCCCGACAGCGTAACCGAAATCGGTAATTACGCATTTGAGGAATGCTCAAACCTGAGGACCATTGCGATTCCCGACAGCGTAACGAGCATTAACATGTATGCTTTTGCAGAAAGCGGACTCAGAAAGGTCATGATCCCCGACAGTGTTGAGAGTATAGGCGATTATGCGTTCTACGGATGCTTGTTCAGCAGAGTCGCGATCCCCGAGAGCGTAACTTCTATCGGAAACAGGGCGTTCGGCTATAATAAGGACTATACTAAAAAAAGCGATTTTATTGTTGTAGGCGCAAACGGAAGCGAAGCAGAACAATATGCGTATGATAACGACTTTGAATTCATCCCAAATCAGATTGGCGACGTGAATTTTGACGGCGTTATCAGCATTAGTGACGTTACCGAGATCCAGAGATATCTTGCGTATTTCGTTGACTTTTCGGATTTGCAGTGTACCTATGCTGACGCAAACGGCGACGGATATGTTGACATAAGAGACGCGACTCGTTTGCAACTTTATATTGCGGAATTTGACGTGGTACTTGGCAAGGCATAAAAACGAATAACAAATCAAAAAAGCTTGTTTTTCAGCAGCACAATACATGCTGTTGCAAAACAAGCTTTTTATTTATTATAATACTATCTAAGGCAGCACCGCACAATTCACGGCGTACGCCTTGCCTTTTATTATTCCGTCAGATTGCCCGGAAATCAGCACCCATACGTCAGTACGCGTACTGATTATTTGTACACTCTGCCAAAAATCTTACTGCGCAATCCGCACACCTGAATTATGCGGTATTGCCTTAAATTCCGCATAACTGTGTTGTCGTCCTCGGAATCCGCTTTGTTCTGCAAAATTTTCCGCTGACATCTGTTTTAAAGTTGTTTATCAGAAAAAAATATAAAAATCAAAGCCGTGCGAGCTTGACGACCGATTCTACATGCGCGGTGCGGCTGAACATATCACAGGGCGTGACCTCGACCGCGCGGTAGCCTCTTTCGGCAAAAAATTTGAGGTCGCGCGCGAGAGTTGCCGGGTCGCAGGAAACGTAAACCACCCTGTCGGGCGACATTTCGGCAACAGTGTTGACAAGCTCCTCTCCGCAGCCCTTGCGCGGAGGGTCAAGTACCACGACGTTTGGGCTTACGCCCTCTTTTTTCAGCTTTAGTGCAGCCTCGGGAGCGTCGGCACAGATGAAGCGTGCGTTTTCGATTTTGTTCAGCGCGGCGTTTTGCTCGGCGTCGCGCACAGCGTCCTCGATTATTTCAACGCCGATCAGCGCTTTGCAGTCCTTTGCCATTGTCAGCCCGATCGTTCCGGTGCCGCAGTACAAATCGAGCACGACCTCGCCTCCGCTGAGTTTCGCGTATTCTCTGACCTTGTTATAGAGCTTTTCAGACTGGCGTCGGTTGACTTGCCAGAACGAAAACGGTGAAATCTTGAATTTTAATCCGCAAAGCTCGTCGGTAATGAAGCCGTCGCCATAGGCAACGCGGTTTTTGCTGCCGAGAATAACATTTGTTTTTTCTCTATTAGAATTAAAAACAACGGTTTTGAGGTTCGGCAGCCTGTCCCTAAGCATTTTGATAAGCAAGTCCTCGCGCTTCAAGCCGTTGCCGTTCACAACAAAGCAAACCATGAGCTCGCCTGTCACCTCGCCGAGCCTGATATAAATATGCCTAAGCCTGCCCCTGCTGGTCGCTTCGTCATAAATATCGGCGTTCGTCAGGGTGATGAACTCCCTTGTTATTTCGACGACCCGGGCAAACGCCCTTGGCTGCAAGGCGCAGTCGTCGCAGTCGATGATCCTGTGGCTGTGAAAGGCATAGAAGCCGATTTTGACCTCGCCATCGCTGTCGGCACCAACCGGGAACTGAGCCTTGTTGCGGTATCTGTCAACAGAATCCGCGCGGATGATCGGCGCGAACTCGGTCTTGATCCCGCCGATACGCTCAACCGCGTCGATGACCCTCTGCCGCTTGATGCGACATTCCTCGTCATAGCTGATGTGCCGCCAAACGCAGCCGCCGCATTTTGAAAAATACGGACAATCAGGCTCGATCCTGTGCTCCGAGGGTTTTATGATCCGCTCAAGCTTGCCGAAGGCGTAGGTTTTTTTGACCTTCAAGATCTTGACCTCAGCCTCGTCGCCCACAGCAGTCTGCGGCACAAAAACCGCGATTCCGCCCCCGGTCTTGCCCACTCCGCTTCCCTCGGCGGTAGCGGAGGTGATTTTTAATGTGACGATATCGTTTTTCTTAATATTATCAACGCGCTTTTCGCTCATAATCAACCCACCAATCATTGTGATAATTATAGCATTACCAAACGCTTTTGGCAAGACAGACGAGGAAGGAGATATTTTGAAATTTTGCTGTCGGGGCTGTTTTTGTTGTTATGAAATATTGTTATCTGAAATAATTAAAATAAATAAAAAAATCTCAATAAAATTATTAAAAACATCTTGCTTTGCAGATAGTTTTGTGTTAAGATTAAAGTGCCAAACAAAACTAAATTATTTACCAAATTAAAGTTTGCTTTTTTTTGTTTAAAAATGCAAGCTCTTTTCCGCTTACTTTAATTTGGTAATCGTGAAGTTTTGTTTGGCGACAATCGGAGCAAGTGTTTTTGGGCGCACGGCTTCGGTTGTGCGCCGTTTTTAATGCCCAAAAATAAATAAAAAAGGAGAAATTAGCGTGAAAAAAGAATTTAGAAGTTTTAGAAGTTTTACAGCCGTTTTAATGGCACTGTTGATGGTATCAACAACGTTTTTCACAATTCCGCTCACCGTATCGGCAGCGGAAGCAACCGAAGACAATGTCGGCGCAAAAAGCGGCACAACCGGCGCATGTACATGGACCTTGGACGACGAAGGCACGCTGACGATCAGCGGCAACGGAGCAATGGAGGATTTTACTGTTAAGAATCCTGCTCCATGGGGAAAAAATGTCAAGCAAGCAATAATTATGACCGGTGTAACAAATATCGGTAATAACGCTTTTTCGCAATGTGACGAGCTTGTAGAGGCATCCATTTCAAACGGCGTAACAACCATTGGCGAGAACGCATTTTTGATGTGTTCTGAATTAGAAAGAGTTATTATTGGTGATGATGTGACATTAATTGGAAACAGAGCGTTTGAATACTGCACTAAATTGAAATATGTAACATTAGGAAAGAACCTCACGAGCATAGGGTCACATGCATTTGACAATTGTCAAGTTTTGTCTAGTATTAAGATTCCATTAAAAGTTACAGATATTGGAAGTTATGCGTTCCAGAACACAAAACTGTCAACACTTTCACTGTCACACAAATTAAAAAGTATAGGTGAATATGCTTTTAGATCTTGTTCATTAACTCGTGTGACGATTCCAGCAAGTGTTATTTCTATCGGCACAAAAGCTTTTGGTTATACCGGCACGTCGAATAAGATAGAAAACTTCTATATCCTTGGTAAAGAGGGCAGTGATGCACAACGATATGCCGAAGAAAATGGCTTTGCATTTTATGAGAGGCCTTACAGCGGCGAAACCGGCGATTGCACATGGACAATGGACAATGATGGAACACTAACCATTAGTGGCAACGGCGAAATGTATAACGGTTATGATGGTCATCACGATGTTGCTCCATGGATCAATGACGTTATAACTGCCGTAATTGAACCCGGAGTTACCAATATCAGTTGTTGTGCGTTTTCATCGTGTCCGCAATTAGCCAGTGTGTCTATTCCCGATACTGTAACTGAGATTGATGCAGACGCGTTTATGCATAGTTACAATCTGAAAAGCATTAATATTCCCGGAAATGTAACCTCTATTGGTGAAGGCGCATTTTATGATTGCTTGGGATTGGAAAGTGTAGAGCTTGGTAACGGTGTAGAAAGCATTGGAGACTATGCGTTTGAGGAATGTGAGAATCTGAAAAGCATTACAATTCCGGAAAGCTTGAGCTCAATTGGTGAAGAAGCGTTTCTTTCTTGTTGGGAATTGGAAAGTGTAGAGCTTTGTAACAGTGTGGAAAGTATTGGAGATTATGCTTTTGCGGATTGCATAAAGCTGACAAGCATTACTATCCCTGCAAGCGTGACCTATATTGGTCAAGACGCTTTTGCGGATTGCTCGCAAGATTTTGTTATTAAAGGAGAAAGTGGCAGCGAAGCTCAAAGATATGCCGAAGCAAACGACATTCCGTTTGTGGCATTGAAAACAATAATCGCAAACGGCGAAACCGGCGACTGCACATGGACATTAGACGACGAAGGCATACTGACCATCAGTGGCAACGGCGAAATGGGAGATTACACTAGCAGATCAAGTGCTCCATGGAAAAACTATGAAATCAATGAAGTAGTAATTGAAAACGGAGTTACAAATATCGGAACCTATGCTTTTTACGAATGCAAAAATCTAACCGATGTAACCATACCCGACAGCGTAACAGTTCTGGGTAAATACTCGTTCGGAAAATGTACAAATCTTTCCAACATAAGCTTACCGAACAGTGTGACAGAAATCGGCAACTATGCGTTTTACCGCTGCGCAAATATTACAAGCATAAATATTCCCGACAGCGCAACAACAATCGGCGACGGTGCATTTTACTACTGCACAAGCCTTGCGAGCATAAGTATTCCCGACGGCTTGAAAAGCATAGAAACTCAAGCATTTAATTCCTGCACAAGCCTGACGAATATATCCATACCTGACAGCGTTAAAAGCATCAAATATAATGCTTTTAATAAATGCTCAAATCTAACGGCAATAACAATTCCCGACAGCGTAACAGACATTGAATACAGGGCTATTTATGATTGTCCAAATTTAACTATTTACGGCAAGAAAGACTCCGCCGCAGAAACCTACGCAATATCAAACGATATTCCGTTTGTGGTATTGGAAAATATAATCGCAAGCGGCACAACAGGTGACTGCACATGGAAGTTGAACGACGAGGGCATACTGACTATCAGCGGCAACGGAGCTATGGAGGATTATACTTATAGCTCAAACGTTCCATGGAAAAACTATACATTCAGCGAAGTGATATTTGAAAATGGCGTCAAAAATATCGGAAACTATGCTTTTTACAAATGCTCGAATTTAACCAAAATAACCATACCTGACAGCGTAACGGTTCTGGGTAGATACTCATTTGGAAAATGTACAAATCTCATCAATATAGATTTACCGGATAGTGTGATAGAAATCGGCGATTATGCGTTTCTCAACTGCACAAGCCTTACAAGCTGTAATATCCCTGACGGTGTTACAACAATTGGCAGTTCTGCATTTTGTTGTTGCACAAACCTTACAAGCATAAATATTCCCGACGGTGTGACACTCATAGATACTCAAACATTTGATGGCTGCTCAAGCTTGACGAATGTAATTATCCCTGACAATGTTACAAAAATTAGATATGAAGCTTTTAGTGATTGTCCAAATCTAACATCCATAACAATCCCCGACAGCGTAACAAACATTGAAAGCAGAGCAATTTATGATTGTCCGAATTTGACTATTTACGGAAAGAAAGGCTCCGCCGCGGAAAACTATGCAACATCTAACAGTATTCCTTTTGTGGAATGGAATCCTGCACCCACAAGCGGCACAACCGGCGACTGCACATGGACATTGGACAACAAGGGCACGCTGACAATCAGCGGCAACGGCGAAATGTATAATGGTTATGATGGTTATTACAATGCAGCTCCATGGACCAATGACGTTATTTCTGTTGTAATTGAACCCGGAGTTACTAATGTCAGTTGTTGTGCGTTTTCATCGTGTCCACAGTTAGCCAGTGTATCTATTCCGGATACGGTGACTGAAATTGTTGATTGTGCGTTTATGCATAGTTATAATCTGAAAAGCATCACTATTCCCGGAAGCGTAACCTCTATTGGTGAAGGGGCGTTTTATGATTGTTTGGGATTGGAAAGTGTAGAGCTTGGTAACGGTTTGGAAAGCATTGGAGACTATGCGTTTGAGGAATGTGAAAACCTGAAAAGCATTACAATTCCGGAAAGTGTGAACTCAATTGGTAAAGATGCATTTCTTTCATGTTGGAAATTGGAAAGTGTTGAGCTTGGCAACAGCGTAGAAAGTATTGGAGATTATGCTTTTGCAGATTGCAAGCTTACTAGTATCACTATTCCTGCAAGCGTAACTTCTATTGGTAAAGGAGCGTTTAAGTGGAACTCTGAAGATTTTGTTATCAAAGGAAAAGCCGGCAGCGAAGCTCAAAGATATGCCGAAGAAGAAGGTTATAGATTCATCGCTCTTCAACTCGGAGACCTTAATCTTGACGGTGTGGTTGACGTCTTAGATGTTACAGTCATTCAAAAATATGCCGTACAAAAGATTGATCTTACTGATGTACAGCTTTTGCTTGGCGATGTAAACAGCGACGGCTCTGTTGACGTATTAGACGCAACAAAAATTCAAAAATATTGTGTTGGATTGATCGATAAATTTGCATAAATCCCAAAAAACTCTCCCGGTTTCGGTTTTGAAATCGGGAGAGTTTTTTATATCTTTTTAACAAGCCCTCGGCAACTCCGCCGTTCTGTAAAAATATTATTGCATGAGAAAAAAATGCGTATTGCCGCAAAATATTCTTGCTTTTTTTGCAAACCTGTGCTATGCTTAATGCATGAGAAATAATTGCGTATTTCCGCAAAATATTCGTGAGGTACAAAATGCAGATACAACGCGACCGCTATCTTAACAAACTGATCCAGCGCAGAGAAAACGGAATGGTCAAGGTGATCACCGGTATTCGCCGCTGCGGAAAATCCTATCTCCTGTTTGAGCTGTTCCACCAATACTTGAACTCAACCGGAGTATCGGACGAAAACATTATTGAGCTGGCTTTGGATGATGACCAAAACTTTCGCTACCGCAATCCTTTGGAGCTGGGGCAGTATATCCGAAGTATGCTGACAGACAAAACCAAAACATACTATGTTTTGCTGGATGAAATTCAAAAGGTTGCCGACATTCCTAATCCCTATCTTCCGGGAACAGAAGAAAAAATCGGCTTTGTTGATGTTTTGCTTGGGCTGATGAAAATTAAAAATGTCGATCTGTATGTCACCGGAAGCAATTCCAAAATGCTGTCCACAGATATTTTGACTGAGTTTCGCGGCAGAGGCGACGAGGTGCGCATAAATCCGCTGAGCTATCAGGAGTTTTATTCCGCCTACACCCAAGACAAACGCAACGCGTGGCGTGATTTCTTTACTTTTGGCGGTATGCCCTTGGTGCTGTCGCAAAAAACAGCCGAGGACAAGAGCAGATATCTTCACACACTTTTTGATAAAATCTATTTGGACGACATCATGTCTCGTCACAGCATTTCAAACGAAAAACCTATTTTGGATGATTTGCTTGATATTGTTTCGTCCTCCGTCGGTTCACTGACCAACCCATCTAAAATCAAAAAAACATTTGCTTCGGTCAAGGGGATCTCAATCGCAGACGATACTCTCAGCCGCTATCTGGATTATTTTATCGACGCTTTTTTGCTCTACAAAGCAAAGCGATATGACGTAAAGGGCAGAAAGTATATCGGTTCTCCGATGAAGTACTATTATTCCGATGTAGGGTTACGAAATGAGCGGCTGAACTTTCGTCAGCAGGAAGAAACTCACATTATGGAGAATATCCTGTACAACGAGCTGAGGATACGCGACTTTGATGTTGACGTAGGTATTGTGACGCTGAACACACGCGATGAAAACGGCAAAAGCAAGCGCGTCAGTCGCGAGGTCGATTTTGTGGCAAACAGAGGCAGTCAACGCTACTATATTCAGTCGGCGTTTGCAATTCCCGATGAAGAAAAGAGAAAACAGGAGACTGCTTCGCTGAACGGGATCGGCGATTCCTTCCGCAAGATAGTTGTCGTAAGAGACAATATCATTCCGTGGCACGACGAAAAGGGTATACTCTATATCGGTATCGAGGAATTTTTGCTTGATGAAGCTGCCATGGACAGATAACAAAAATCACCTTTGTCCCTTGCAACGTTCGGCATCATTGCAGTATTGATTATGAGAAAAACAAAATCAACGCCGCTTGATTAGGGCGCATGGTGTTGTCTTTGGAATACACTCCGCTTTTGGGCGCAAAGAAAATTTGGTAAAATCGTTGAAATTTCACTTTAGGTATTTATTTTTTCTGCTTTTGGACTTATAATAGTATTGATAATACCGAACGGAGTGAATGATTTGAATTACGACGAGCTTTTAAATAAAATCAAAAGAATACATTTTATCGGGATCGGCGGAAGCGGAATGTGCCCCATTGCCGAGATACTCAGGAGCGAGGGCTTTGAGCTTTCCGGCTCGGACATGAACGAGGGCGAGACCCTTGACAGGATCAAGAGCTACGGTATCCCGGTCTATATGGGTCACGCGGCTGAGAATATTCAGGGCGCAGAGCTTGTTGTGTATTCCGCAGCCGTAAAGGAGGATAACCCCGAGCGCAAGGCTGCTGCGGAGCAGGGGATCCCCTGCATTGAGCGCAGCGTTATGCTGGGCGTTGTTACAAGGAGATACAAAAGAAGCGTTGCGGTTTCTGGTACTCACGGAAAGACCACCACGACCGCCATGCTTTCTCAGGTGCTTATCGGCAGCGGCTTTGACCCCTCGGCGATAATCGGCGGCAAGCTTCCGTTTATCGGCGGCAACAGCTATGTGGGTCAGAGCGATATCATCGTGTGCGAGGCGTGCGAGTATGTTGATACCTTTTTGGAGCTGAATCCGTTTATCTCGATCATTTTGAATATCGACGCCGACCACCTTGACTATTTTAAGAATTTGGACAATATCAAAAAATCCTTTAAGCAGTTTGCTTCTCAAACCACAGGTCTGCTTGTTATCAACGGCGACGACCAAAACACGCTTGACGCGGTCGCAGAGGTCGATATTCCAAAGCTGAGCTACGGCTTTGGAGAAAGCTGCGATTACCGCGCGGTCAACATGAGCGCGGACAAGGGTGTTCATGAGCAGTACGATCTGTATTTCAAGGGTGAAAAGCTTTGCACTGTCAAGCTGATCGTTCCCGGCAAGCATAATGTTTACAACTCGCTCGCGGCGGCGGCGACCGCGCATTATCTGGGCGCGACTCCAAACGAAATCGCCGAGAATCTGGGCAAATTCGGCGGCGTTCACAGACGCTTTGAGATCTTGGGAACCCCATGCGGAATCACCGTTGCCGATGACTTTGCTCACCACCCCACCGAGCTGACGGCAACCCTCAACGCCGCAATGAGCATGGGCTTCAACAAGGTTTGGGCGGTTTTTCAGCCGCACACCTTCTCGCGCACCGCGATGCTTTTGGACGACTTTGCCGAGGCATTAAAGATTCCGGATCATGCGATAATCTCGGAGATATTGCCGGTGAGAGAAACCAACACCTACAATATCTATTCAACCGACCTCGGCGCAAAGGTTCCCGGTTCGGTCTGCCTTGACACCTTTGAGGAAATCACCGACTACGTTTGCAAAAACGCGCAGGAGGGCGACCTTATCCTCACGATGGGCGGCGGAAATGTTTATATGTGCGCAAATATGATTTATAATAATCTTATGCACAGGGAAAACTGATTGCTTTTACCATCATCATGTGAACTGCTTTATAACAAATCGAATAATGTTTCCAATCTAACGACGGCGCCGGTTATCTCTTGGTTAATTGAGGTTATAATCTCCCACTAAATGTTAATGGGTGCGCACTGCTTGATTTGATAAAAGCAAAGCTTTGAAGCATTTAACCGAAAATACTATCGAAAATATTGGTTCATCACGGAAATTTGTGGGATGAACGAACAGAAGGGATAGACAGATAACGAATCAAGGTAAAGAAGAAGTCATCATCCCGGTAACCGTAAC
>CAJODI010000038.1 GCA_905233145.1 uncultured Ruminococcus sp.
CATAATTCAGGTGTGCGGATTGCGCAGTAAGATTTTTCGGCAGAGTGTACAAATAATCAGTACGCATACTGACGTATGGGTGCTGATTTTTGGGCAGTCTGACGAAATAATATTCAAGCAAGGCGTGCGCCTTGAATTGTGCGGTGTTGCCTAAAAACTTTCAGCCTCGCCGCTCGTGAGCGAACTTCACCAAAGCTCTCCGAAACTCGCTTTCAGCCGTGGCGAATCTCTCTGGGTCGGAAAACAAAGGCTACTCTCTCAGTCGTAGCGTTTTTCTCTATAATTTATAATGATATCACCTTTCACAAGAAATTTCAATAGTTTTTAGGCGGTTTGGCGTAAAAAAACCTTATTTTTGTTGACGATCACGCATAAAATCCTGCAAAAAACTTGAATTTTGCATTGTTTTATATTATAATAGGTTCAAAGGTGGTGTTTCCGTATGTTGGACAAAACTATGATATTCTCACTCGGAGAAGAAAAGGACGATCAGATAAAAACAGGTTTGACAATTGTTTACGACGCGTTAAGGCAAAAAGGCTACAACCCGATTAACCAAATTGTAGGATATATTCTAAGCGAAGACCCCACATATATTACAACCTATAACAACGCGCGTAATATAATCAGCAAAATTGACCGTGACGACCTGCTGGAAGCACTGGTTAAATCTTATCTTAACGTATAATTATTGAAAGGATGATGCTTGTGGCAGAAACCAAAAAGCAGGAGCAGGAGTTCTTTTCCTACAAAGGCAAGCCTCTTGTGCGCTGCGGCAATGAAATATATTACGGAAGCATGGAAGACCCCTATGTGATCCGACTGGAAATCAAGACGACAACCGAGAAGGACGGAGTTGAATTTGCAGATAAAGTAGCGGTTCAGCTGATGGCAACCGACCCTTATCTTTCTCCGAGAAGGCAACTGGTAAAGTCCTGCGAAAAGAACGGTCTTTATGTGGCTATGGATATCGCTGATATCTGGCTTGAACGTGCTCTAAGCAAAAAAGCGTAGTTTTTTCGCACTAACGCACCAAACATTAATAATAGTATATATAACGCCGCGCAATTTGTTCGTGAATTGCGCGGCGTTTTTGTTTTTATTTATCCTCCGTAAACGCTGAGAAGAATATTTTTGATTTCGTACAGCTTCTTTGACAGGTCTACGTAATATGTGTGCGGATTCTCGAATCTCTTTACCTCGTCCCAGAGCAGATCGAGCTGAGCCGCACAGTAATCGGCGATTTCCTTTATTGATGGTGATTCATACACACACTCGCCGCCCTTGAAAACGGGAACCAAAAGCTCCTTGGCGGTAAAGTCGGTCAGGGTCTTGGTTTTCCATGTCGCCAACGGATCAAATATCGTTCTGGGTTTTTTGTCGTCAACGATTTCGTCGTATACACAAAGCTCATCGGCAATAGCCTTTCCGCTCTCGTTGTCATAGTAGCGATAGAGCTTTTTAAAATGAGGATTGGTGATTTTTGCTGTGTTTTCGCTGACCTTGATTTTCGGCACGATTTCGCCGCCCTCGTCCTCAACGGCAACCAGCTTGTAGACTCCGCCGAACACCGGCGAGCTTGACGAGGTTATGAGCCTCTCTCCCACGCCAAAGGTATTAATTTGCGCGCCCTGCATCATCAAATCACGGATAAGGTACTCATCCAGAGAATTTGACGCCGTGATTGTACAATCTGTCAAGCCGGCTTCATCCAGCATTTTTCTCGCCTTTTTTGATAAATAGGAGATATCGCCCGAATCAAGACGAATAGCGCATTTTGTCTTGCCCTGCGGCAAAAGCACCTCTTTGAATACCTTTATTGCGTTCGGCACGCCGCTTTTGAGCGTATTGTAAGTATCAACAAGCAGGGTCGGGTTGTCGGGATAAAGCTCACAGTAGGTTTTAAATGCGTCGTACTCGCTGTCAAACATCTGGATCCACGAATGAGCCATTGTTCCGCCGGCAGGAACTCCGTACAGCTCGTCGGTCAGGGTGCAGGCTGTTCCTGCGCAGCCGCCGATATACGCAGCGCGCGCACCGTCAACGGCTCCGCTCGCTCCCTGAGCGCGGCGTGAGCCGAATTCAAGCACAGCTCTGCCCTGGGCTGCCCTTACGATTCGGTTAGCCTTGGTCGCGATCAAAGTCTGGTGATTAATGCTGAGCAGCACAAAGGTCTCTATCATTTGAGCTTCGATTGCCGGAGCTCTGACTGTCATAACCGGCTCGTTCGGGAACACCGGAGTGCCCTCTGGAACTGCGTAAATATCGCCGTGAAATTTGAAATTACGCAGATATTCTAAAAACTGCTCGTCAAAAATCCCCTTTGTGCGCAGGT
Source organism: uncultured Ruminococcus sp. (assembly GCA_905233145.1). Lineage (GTDB taxonomy): Bacteria > Bacillota > Clostridia > Oscillospirales > Acutalibacteraceae > Ruminococcoides. The sequence goes on from CAJODI010000038.1 coordinate 2,336, forward strand.
AGCTTATATCTTCTTCACTGAAATGCAGATTTTTGATGTAGCTTATCACCTGCTCAAGTCCGGCAGCAATCGCAAAGCCGCCGTTGTCGGGAACCTTACGAAAAAACACGTCAAAATATACATTTCGCTTGTAAAAACCGTTTTTAAAATATCCGTTCGACATTGTAAATTCATAAAAATCACAAAGCATCGAAAGATTTTTCTCGTTCATTTTGAACCTCCAAAATCATATTCAGTTATAGCAATTCCGCATAATTCGGCTTTGCGGATCGCGCAGTCAGATTTCTTTAAAGTGCCGCACCCCATTCGGCGGCAAGTCTGTCCAGTGAATAGGCTGCGTTTGCCGGGCTGGTTGAGGGCAACTTTTGCGCCCTTATCCCGGTTTTGGGATAGATATATTTTTCATAGAGCTTAAAAGAAGCGGCTCCGTTGCAGAAAATCCTCTCAACACGACTGTTGTCTAGGATCACGCTCAGGTCGTTTGCCTTGACGTCTCTGATTGAGCTGTCGGACGAGCCGGTTATGGTACAGCTTTGTATAGTGTCCCACAGCGCAAGCTTATGGCTGAGAATCAGGTGCGATTTTTCCTCGATCGTTCCGGGTGTTTCTTCTCCGAAAATCAGCGCAATCAGCCGCCAAAAGCGGTTTTGGGGATGGCCGTAAAAAAACATTGCCTCTCTTGACTTGACCGACGGAAAGCTGCCCAAAATCAACGTTTCGGAGTTTTGGTCAAAAAGCGGCGGAATTGGATGCTCGATTCTTTGCGGCTCGCTCATTTTTTCAGCCCCCTGATATATTCAAAGGTCTTTTCTTCGCCCTCGTCACGCAGCATGACAAGCAGCTTTTCGAGCAGCGCCTCGGTGTTCGGGTGCATACGGCTCTTGCCGCGAATCCTCAAAAAATACGTAAAGGGATGCTCGTCGGTATAGTTTTCTCCGTTATAAATTTTGCTTGCCGCAACTCGGTCACAGAACATTTCAATTACATATTTTACAGGCATTTCAACGTTTTCAATCCGTTTGGTTTTGGGATTGTAGTCGTTCCAGTATTCGTAATGATGACGGTTTCTGCCCTTGTGATGCAGCCATGCGCGTGAGTAGCCGTAAAGCTCACGCTCCTTTTCGTTTGGGCTTCTGTCGCCCTGAAAAAATCGCGCTCCGGGTATAAACTCCGTAGGTGAATACTTTGACAGGTCGTGCCGCAGCCCCTGCAGTAAAATCCCGGCACGCGCGCAATTTGCAATTACCTTGTGGCGGTGGTTTGTTATCGTTATGAAGTGTTTAATTGGATGTGCCATTTGATACCCCCTATATATATTAGCATATTATAAGGTTTTTTTAAATAGCTTTTACTCAATTTTGACATTATTTTGCAACAAAAACCTTTATCTTTCTCTTGTTTTTGTCCGAAGTTTATGTTATACTATTAAAAGATTAAAATTTTGTAACTTTTACGAGGGTTATATATGAAAAAACTGAACAGCTTCAAATTATTTCTGCTGCTCTCTCTTTGCCTGATTGTTTCAACGCTGATATCAGGCGCGTTTGTCAGGGGCGAGTCCAAGCCAAAAACAACGGATACCTTTGCAAATATCGCTCCGACCGCCACCTCTCCGGCGGACGAGCTCAAAAACATCACCCCAACGGTTATTTCTTCAGAAAAGCCGATCGCGCTTGAAAAAGGCGGAGTGACATTGATCTCACTTTCAGAGGACGAGCTTTCAAAGCTCAGCGGCTTTAAGAGCGGCGACGAAAGCATTGCCACAGTTGACAACGGCGGCAGAATTGACGGGCTTAAATCGGGCAGCACAGTTATCACCGCGGAGCTTGGCGACAAAACCGTTGAATATCCTGTAAACATCTCTGAGCCGGAAAAAAAGGACGAAGAGCCGGATATACATTCAACGGCAATTACCGCAAACGCCGATAAGGTTGAGTATAACACATACGAGAATTTTTATCAAAATCTTTATGAAATCAAGGTCAACCGTCAGGAAAACTGTGTGACTGTATATACTTATGACGACGACGGAGAATATACGATTCCTGTCCGGGCTATGGTCTGCTCCTGCGGACTTGACAACGGAACAATCACCGGCGACTTTGATATGTACTTCAAAAACGAGTGGCACGCGCTGTTCAATGATGTTTACGGTCATTATGTCAGCGGAATATCGGGTGATTTTCTGTTTCACAGCGTTCCGTTTTATTCCTCCGAGCCGGATCAGCTTGAGGTTGAGGAGTTCAACAAGCTGGGCACAGCTGCTTCGATGGGCTGCGTAAGGCTTGCAGTTGCCGACACAAAATGGATTTATGAAAACTGCCCCGTGGGAACCGCAATTTCAATTTTTGACGACGATGAGCCGGGTCCTCTCGGCAAACCGGAAACAATCAAAATTGCCGACACCGGCAACGGCTGGGATCCGACCGACGATGATGAAAATAATCCGTACAACGACAAGCATCCGGTTATTTCCGGCGCGAAGGATGTTACAGTCAGCAAAGGCAGCGTTTTTTCGCCTATGAACGGAGTAACCGCGGTCGATACCTGCGGCAGCGACATTACAGACAGAATCGAATATACCGGCAGGGTGCTGACCGAACGCAAGGGCGAATACAGGCTCACCTACAAGGTTACCGACGCGCTCAACAGAGTTGACACAGTAAATATCACAGTAACGGTTGAATAGCGGTCAAATATGATCAAAAGAAACTAAGCGAGGCTTTCCTGAGCGGATGCCTCGCTTTTTACGTCATATATGCTTTTTTACGTCGAATATTATTTTTTACGATTTTGCATGAATTTTACTGTGTTGTCGTCCAATGCAGATATTGTTTTAACGACAAATTCCTTTGGCTTGGCGTAGTCGCTCATTACCCAATTGGCAATCAGCGCGAGGCAGCCGTTAGAGTGAAAAAGAATCACCTGCTCCGTCATCGGGTCGCCGGTGTCAATACCAAAACGCTCTTTCCAGATTTTAAGGGTAAGCTTTTCTACAAGTTCAAGCAGCTTTGTATAAATAAAGCCGGTGTTGTGAGGACTGAAGATCATCTTAAAAATCTTTGGATGGTCCTCAATATATCTGAACATTTCCGGATAAAACGCAAACGGAGGCTTCTCGCCGTATTCTATTATAAGCTGTTCCAACCCATTCAGAATCCCTTGCTCAAGCTGCTCATAAACATCATAAATATCCTTGAAATGCTTGTAAAAGGTCACACGATGAATGTCAATCTTATCCGAAAGCTCCTGAACGGTAATATTTTTTAGGCTCTTCTCAGCCAACAATTCAGCGAGTCCTTCATAGATTGCTCTTCTTGTTTTCAGTGTACGGCGGTCAGTCTTTTTATCCGGCATAGTTATCACTCCCTCCATCGTATTATATCACAAAAATCCGCAATAGGCTACAATTTTTTAAAATTTGTATAGTTAGGCTACATTAGTCTTAGAATATGTTGATTAGGCTACAAATTTGATAAAACTGAATATTGTATTTTTTATTGTTATGTGTTATCCTTTATTTCATGAAAGGAAAGCGCAAAGCTATCCGATCTAATAATTAATTTGTTTCCTTTTAATTTTCCTATAATATATAACGACTGCCGGGTTTTTCTCTCCCGGCAGTTGCTTTTTTACTTTATAGGAAATCACTTTATGGAACCTCCGGAGACTCCCTTTACTATTTTTAAAAATCTGTATAGTTAGGCTACAATATACTCAAAAAGTGTTGATTAGGCTACAAATCCGGAAAAATTGAATATTGTTTTTTCCTTATTAATATGTTATTATCTATATCAAGAAAGGACAGCGCAACGCTCTCCGATCTAATTATTACATTGTTTCCTTTTAATTTTCCTATAATATATAACGACTGCCGGGTTTTTCTCTCCCGGCAGTCGCTTTTTTACTTTAAATCACCTTGTGCTTATAAAAATTCAATTTCTTCTGTGTTTAAAAGACTTGTTCTCATTGCCGGCTTGCAAACAGGGATTTGCTTGCCCTCCTTTACAAAGAGAGGGACCTCGTTGAGCGCGACGGGAACATAGTGAACGCCCTTGTCAAGCTTTTCGCTTCTGACTTTTTCTCCGCTAAGCGCGTAAAAGGTCATTGGCTCAGGCAGATATACATATCTTCCGCCGACGTTTTGCTCATAAACAGGGGCAATCATCGCCTCGTCGCCGAGCATAAGCTGGGTCTCGCACTCGCGCGCTATGGGGTCGGTTGGATAATCAAAGGACAGCGGACGGAAAATCATGTCGTTTTCCTCGCTTGCCTTTCTGAAAAGCCTGTAAAGGTAGGGAATCAGGCGGTAGCGCACCTGAACTATATCCCTGAAATCCCCGGTATTTTCAAAGCTGTAGCACTCCTGTGGACGTGTGCCGAGCGCGGAATGGTTGCGCATAAGCGGAGTGAACACGCCCAGGGCAAGAAAGCGGAGCACCAAGTCGGCTGACGCATTTCCGTTAAATCCGCCCAAATCTGCGCCGCAGTACAAAAAGCCGCACATATTTGCCGAGGGCAGCATTTTGAGATTGAGCAGAATGTGCGACCACCAGGAATGGTTGTCGCCGAACCAGATTCCGCTGGTGCGGTGCGCTCCTATGTATGAGGCGCGCGAGAACATCAAAATCTTTTCCTTGCCGAATTCGCGCTCAAAAAACTCTCCGGCTGCCTTTGTCATGCTTGCGCCGTAAATATTATGAACTCTGTCATGACAGACAAGCTTTCCGTCGATCAGATGATAAATGCTCGAATAGTCGTCGGGGCTGTTTGAGATCCCGGCAAAGGCGTCTTTTAGATCAAAAAACTGTCCCAAATCAAGGTTTTCGCCCTTTAGGGAGCTTGCCTTGTCGATCGCAGCATCAAGCCCCTTTGCGGAGTAGAAAATTGCAGGCTCATTCATGTCGTTCCAAAAGCCGTCGATCCCCATATTGGTGAGCAACCGGTATTTTGAGCCAAACCAATCTCTTACCTCGCTTCTCAAAAAATCCGGAAAGCCCACAATTCCGGGCCAAACGCCGCCCTCAAAGTCGGTTCCGTCGGCGTTTTTGCAGAAATAGCCCTTTTTCCTGCCCTCATCATAGACCTCGTAGCCGTCCTCTTTTTTTACTCCGGCGTCGATTATGGGGATCAGGTGGATGCCCTGAGCGCGCTTTTCGGCAACATAATCCGCAAAATTCGGGAATTTGTTTTCATCGACGGTAAAATCCTTGTAGCTCTCCATGTAGTCGATATCGAGGTATACACAGTCGAGCGGAATTTGCGCGTTGTCGTAGCCTTCGATCACGCCGTCAACCGCACGCGCGTCGGGGTAGCTCCAGCGGCTTTGCTGATAGCCGAACGCCCAAAACGGCGGAATGTAGCTTTGACCGATAGCCGCGCGGAATTCCTTTACAACGCTAAGCGGAGTATCGCCGTAGATAAGATAGATGTCAAAATCCTCGCCGTCAACGGTGACGGAGCAGGTGTCCGAGCTTGTGTATCCGATATCCCAGCGGATTCTTGCCGGAAAATCAATAAAAATTCCAAGGCTTTCGTTGCCGGAGATGATTATAAAATTATGCGCAGCATAGAGCGAGGATTTTGTTTCGGTATGAAACGGATCGTCGCTGCAAAAGCTCTCGTAAACCCAGCCGCGCTTGTTGATACCGCGCGGAGCCTCGCCCAAGCCGTAGACGATCGCGTTTTTGCCAAGACTTTGGGCAAAGCGGAATTTGCCGCCGTCAAAGCGGCTGACAAGAGGGAACCTGCTTATATCCTCTCCTTGAAATTCTTTTATCATCGCCCCGGTATTTATCGGACTTCCGCTGGTGTATTTTTTTATCATAAAACCACTTCCTTATGATTTATTATCTGTCTATATTATAGAATATCGGAGGATAATTTTCAACCGGTTTATAATTTAGGTTGAATTTATTCATTTAATATGATAAAATATAATAGTATAAATATATTCAAAGAATATGTTCACATAATTCCAAATGCAAAGGAGTTGTTTGATATGTGCGGAATATGCGGCTTTACGGGTCAGGTTACCGACCGCGACAGCGTTATAAAATCTATGACTGAGGTGATTACCCACAGGGGACCGGACTCCGACGGATTTTTTACGGACGAGCATATTGCGATGGGCTTTCGCAGGCTTTCCATCATCGACCTGAGCCAAGGTCATCAGCCGATTTATAACGAGGACAAGACCCTGGTGCTCACCTTTAACGGCGAGATTTATAACTACAAGGCTCTTAGACGAGAGCTGATTTCAAAGGGTCACAGCTTTCGCACCGACTCCGACAGCGAGGTACTGGTTCACGGCTTTGAGGAATGGCAGGAGGATCTGCTTCCAAGACTGAGGGGCATGTTTGGCTTTGCGATTTACAACACGGTTGACAACTCGATTTTTATTGCGCGCGATTTCTTTGGTATCAAGCCCATGCATTATTGTCAGATCGGCGAGGATTTTGTTTATGCAAGCGAGATAAAGAGCATTTTGGAGCATCCCAACTTTGTAAAGAAATTCAACAGAAAGGCTCTTGACACCTATCTTTCGTTTCAGTATGCCGTTCCGCCCGAAACGTTTTTCGAGGGTGTATACTGTCTAATGCCCGGTCACTACCTTTGGTACAAGGACGGCGAGGTTGAAACCACGCGTTACTGGGAGGCCAGGTTTAATCCCGACGAGAATCTCAGCGAGGAAGAGGCCGTTGACAGAATTGAAAAGGTGTTTGAAAACTCGGTCAACGCCCACAAGATCGCCGACGTTGAGGTTGGCTGCTTCCTTTCAAGCGGAGTTGATTCAAGCTACGTTTCAACCTATTTTGCCGATCAAAAGACCTTTACCGTAGGCTTTGACTTCGGCGAAAAATACAACGAAATAAGCTGGGCAAAGGGACTCAGCGAGAAGATCGGCGTTGATCATCACACCCACTTGATTTCGAGCGAGGAATTTTGGGACGCCGTTCCCACGGTTCAATATCATATGGATCAGCCGCTTGCCGACCCGTCGTGCATCGCGCTGTACTTTGTTTCACGCCTTGCGAGCAATTTTGTCAAGGTTGTGCTTTCGGGCGAAGGCGCGGACGAGCTGTTCGGCGGCTACACCTGCTATAACGATCCCAGAGTTTTTAAGATGTATCAAAAAATCGTGCCGCACTTTTTAAGAAAGGCGATTCGCGCGATTTGCCGCAAGCTACCCGACATCAAGGGCAGGGATTACCTTATCCGTGCCTGCGACCCTCTGGAGCAAAGATACATCGGCAACGCCTTTATGTATGATTACAACGACAAAAAAGCCATGCTCAAGGATCCCTCGATCGCAACTCCGCCGCAAAACTACACCAGAAAATATTACTACCGCTGCCGCAAATATGATGACGTTACCAAGATGCAGTATCTTGACATCAACATGTGGATGGTGGGCGACATTCTGCTGAAGGCAGACCGCATGAGTATGGCAAATTCGCTTGAGCTGCGCGTTCCCTTCCTTGACAAAGAGGTGTTCAAGGTCGCGTCCACACTGCCGACAAGCCTTCGCTGCAACAAGCACAACACTAAATATGCTATGAGAAAAGCCGCTGTGCGGCATATGCCGGAGGAAACTGCCGAAAAAGAAAAGCTCGGATTTCCGGTGCCCACAAGAGTTTGGCTGCGCGACGAAAAGTATTATAATATAGTAAAGAAAAAATTCACCGGCAAGACCGCCGAAAAATTCTTTAACATCGAGCCGCTTGTTGCGTGGCTCGACGAGCATTTTACCGGCAAGGAGGACAACAGCCGCAAAATTTGGACGGTTTATGTTTTTCTGGTTTGGTACGATATTTATTTTGACGAAACAAGCAAAAAGGTCGAAAAGCCGATCAACCACCTTGACGAGCTAAAGGCAGTTGCCGAGGCAAGGCGTGAAAAGCAGATCAACGCTCCGGGCGAGGTTATTATGGCTGCCGCCGAAGCAATCGACAAGGAATATGACGCACCCGGCTTCGGAATAGACAAATCGGGCTCACTGCCTGAAAAGTCCGAAAATGAGGAAGCAGGCGAGGAAGCAAACGAGGCTGTGCCTGAAAATCCGGTTGCAAAAGAGGAAACGCAGGACGAAACTGCTCAAGCAGAAGCAGCTTTGAAAGAAAGCATCCAGGAAAAAGCTCCTCAGGAAGAAATTGCTCCCGCAGAAGCTGCTCTAAAAGAAAACGTTCAGGAAAAAGATCCTCAGGCGGAGAGCACTCAAGAGGAAAAAACTCAGGATGAAGTTGTTCAAAAAGAAGCCTTGTCCGATGACGGAAGTGAACCGGCAATTGTTGAGAGTGATGACGAACCGGAACAGCCGTCTAATGTCAAGCCCGAGGAATATGTAAACATTTCAAACCCTGAGGACAACGAAATTTACGACGCTCCCAAAAAACCGAGAACGCCGCAGGAACAGATGCAGATGACGCTTGAGGGAATTGAAAAACGCTCAAAATATCTTGATGAGCCAAATGTTATTTCCGACGACGCGGTTGACAGCATTGTGAGCTCGCTCCACCTTTTTGACGACGATGACATAAACTAATTTATGTGAAAGCATATAGGACAAAATCTTTTATGCGATATTTTCAAGGGCGACCATTGGTCGCCCTTACAACCCATAACGGAAAATAATTGCTGAAAAATATAAGGCAACACCGCACAATTCATGGCGCACGCCTTGCTTGCATATTATTCCGTCAGACTGCCCAAAAATCAGTATCCATACGTCAGTATGCACACTAAATCTGACTACGCAATCCGCGCACCAGAATTATGCGGTATTGCCATAAATACATTCGGGAACAAACGCTTATAACAGACAAATCCTATCTTCCCGACCAAAATTATTCGTTATTCACTATTCGTTATTCATTATTCATTTCTCCCGGAGGACTGCTATGAAGCTTGAAGAAAAAACCCTGTCTGCTTCCAAAATTTTTGACGGAAGGATTTTGCATATTACGCTTGACGAGGTTGAGCTGCCCGACGGCAGCCGCTCAAAGCGTGAGGTCGTTAATCACCCCGGAGGAGTCGCGGTCGCCGCGCTTGACGATGAAAACAATCTTCTGTTCGTACGGCAGTTCAGATATCCATACAAGGAGGTTGTGCTTGAGCTTCCGGCCGGCAAGCTTGAAAAAGGCATGACGCCGCTTGAAAACGGCAAGCGCGAGCTTATGGAGGAAACCGGAGCAACAGGTTATTCATATATTTCGCTTGGGCAGCTCTATCCCTCGCCCGGCTATACAAACGAGATTATTCACCTATATGCGTGCAGAATTTCCGGGCTGGGCGACAGCAAGCCGGATGAAGGCGAGTTTTTGAACGTTGAAAAAATACCGCTTGAAAAAGCCCTTGAGCTGGTGCTTAACAATCAGCTCCCTGACGCAAAGTCTCAGGTTGCCGTGCTCAAAACCGCCGCGCTTCTAAAAAGCGGAAAAATTTGAGGTCGATTATATTATGCAAAGCTTTTATGATTTGATACCCGAAAAAACCGATACCGCAGTTGCGCTGGGGTATTTTGACGGTCTGCACATCGGACACCGAAACGTTATTCTTGCGGCAGCGCGCGAAAAGCAAAACGGACTTGTGCCCGTGTGCTTTACCTTTATACAGAGTCCCAAAAGTGTAATTTCCGGGAACCGCGTCGGCGAGATAATGTCAAAAAAAGACAAGCTCAAAATATTGTCCGAGCTGGGAATTGAGCATACATATCAAATTGATTTCAAAGAGATCATGAGCATGAGCGCAAGCGATTTTGTTCATGAGGTTTTAATCGGAAAGCTTCGTGCCAAAAAGCTTTTCTGCGGATTTAACTACCGCTTCGGCAAAAACGCCGGAGGCGACGCGGATTACCTTATAGAGCTTTGCGAAAAAAACAATATCGGTCTGACGGTCGTTCCGCCCGAAACCAGAGAAGGAAAGGTTGTTTCTTCAACTCTTATCCGGGGCTTGATTGCCGGAGGAAAGGTCGAAAAAGCAAACGAGCTGCTCCGCTCGCGCTTTGGATTTTGTGCGGCTATTGAGCATGGAAAGAAGCTTGGCAGAGAGCTTGGAACGCCTACTATCAACCAACAGCTTGACAAAAGCCTGGTAACTCCGAGATTCGGAGTATATGTTTCCGAGGTAACGACAGAAAACGGAGAAAAATTTTGCGGTGTAACCAACATCGGCATAAAGCCCACCGTAGGAAGTACCACTCCGCTGTGCGAAACCTGGATGCCCGAATATCACGGAAAAGAACTGTATGGTCAGCAAGCCGACGTCAGACTGCTGAAATTTTTGCGAACAGAGCAAAGATTTGACAGCCTTAAGGAACTAAAGCAAATGATTGTTCAAAACGGAAAAGAAGCGGTTGAGTATTACGAAGATTCCAAAAATACGCATTGTAAAAATACCGGCGGCGCTCTTGTCCGATTATCCGAACCGCACCGATAACAATAACGGTGTTCAGCGGCGAAATCAATCAGTTTCATATAAAGTAACAAAACTTAAGGCAACACCGCACAATTCATGGCGCACGCCTTGCTTGCATATTATTCCGTCAGACTGCCCAAAAATCAGTATCCATACGTCAGTATGCACACTAAAATCTGACTACGCAATCCGCGCACCAGAATTATGCGGTATTGCCTTAATAGTATTTTTGATAAACGCTGCAAAACAGATGTAAAGAGTTTTTATATAATAGCACAAAGGCAATATCGTTAGACGGTATTGCCTTTTCTTTTGGCTGATAATGCTTATCCCGTACCGGTAAATTCCACAAAAATAATCATATTTTTACGATAAAATCCTATGTCGGATTATTTAAGCTTTTGTTGAAAAACAGTCCAAAAACATAGTATAATAGTTATGTAATTTTATGTTGTTATACTATTATAAAAGGCTAAAAAACAGATGTCAGCGGAGAATTTTGCAAAACGGAGGGAGTTAAATGAAGAAAAAAATTATTTCGGTTCTGTTGGCACTTATGACAGTATCGGGAACCGCAGCTATTCCGGCGTCGGCAGCTGAAGCAGAAGCAGTAGCGGCTGCATCTGACAGCGAAGCGGTCAAAGCAGGGATTGACGAAAAGGACGCTTCGGAAAGCGGGGTTGATCTCAAAGGAACAGCAAGCTTCAATTTTTATGCTCAGGACTATTCGGCACTCGGCCGGGTAGTAAATTCTTATCTGAGCGAGAAAAGCGACGGCACGCTTGAAAGAGTGGAATATTTGCCCGAAACAAACGAGTTGATTTATGAGGTTTATTCTGCCGACGGCAAAACCAAGAAAAGATCCGGCAGTATCAGTATGGAGCTACCGCTCTTCGGCGGCTTTTTCAGCGGCAGCAATTACAATTATGTTGTATTCGGCAAAGAAAACTCCGCTCACAATAACAACGCTGAGGTGATGAGGGTCGTAAAATACTCAAAGGACTGGAAAAAACAGTCTGCGGTCTCAGTTAAAGGCGCGAACACAGAAATACCCTTTTATTCGGGCTCGCTTAGAATGACCGAGGAAAACGGCAAGCTCTGCATTCATACCTGTCACAAAATGTATGGCAGTCACCAGGGAAACATGACCTATGTGATCAACGAAAGCAACATGAAAATTATTGACGAAAAGTATGATGTTTCAGATTTTTCCAATGGCTATGTCAGCCATTCCTTTAACCAGTTTGTCAAAATAGACAACGATGATTTGTACAGAGTTGACCACGGTGACGCTTGTCCAAGATCAATCACCCTTACCAAGGCAAGACTGTCCGAAAAAATTAATACCGTCAGCACCTGCGAGCCTGTCAGCCTTTCAAACACAGGAGCTTCGGGCAATAACAACACCGGGGTTTCGGTGGGCGGCTTTGAGCTTTCATCAGACAAATGCGTTATTGCCTTTAACGGAGTTGATTTTTCAATACAAAAAGCCGATCCGTTAGGCAAAAGAGACATATACCTTTCGGTTACAACAAAGGATCTTACTTCTACAAAAACCATTAATATTACAAATTGCTTAAATAAAAGCAATATCAGCGTAAGCACGCCTCAGCTTGTCAATGTAAACGACAACCGCTTTCTGATTATGTGGGAAGAAACCAATACAAACAAAAAGACTGTTGTCACCAAGATCGCTTCAGCCGATACGAGCGGAGATATTGATGATGTTAAAATCGGCGATATAGTTTCAACAAATTACCTGCTTTCCGACTGTCAGCCTATCCTATGCAGTGACGGTGCGGTAAGGTGGTATACAAGCGTTGCGGGCTCTCCCGTGCTCTATACCGTTAATCCCTCGAAACTTTCGCAGTCATCAAGCAGCACAGTTCAGAGCTTGGAGGTTGATATCCCGGTCACTTTGGAAATCGGCGATACATATGAAGTGCCAAAGTATATGCTTTACAGATCCAACATGAAAAGCAAATCCGGATCCGCTGCCTTTTTGAAAAGCGTTGATTCAAACTATGTTGTAACGGCAAAGGAACAATGCACAGGAGAACTGTATTTCGGGAATAATTACGACGGACTTTTCACCTATAAATTCACGATTACCGCGCCTGTCCCCAAGCCCGGCGCACCAACACTTTCATTGATAAATCAGGCAACAGACCTAAAGGCTTCGTGGAGCAGCGTCGATCTTGCTGAGCGATATGTGGTTTATTACCGCTTTGATACGCAGAGCGCATGGTCACAAATCTCAACGAGTCTCACAAGCATTTCAATTCCAAACGCCGAGCCCGGAAAGCTTTGTTACGTCAAGGTTCAGTCGATCGGCAAAAACAACGCGGAGGGCGAGTGTTCGGCAATCAAGAACATTACCTACATTCCGCAGACAAAACCTTTAATCACGCTAAATAATAAGCCGAACGGAATCCGCGCAGAATGGCAGGCAATTGACGGCACAGAAAGCTACATGGTTTATTACAGGCAAACCGGCGTCTCTTCATGGTCGTCTGTAAAAACCGCAAATAACTATTATACGCTCACCGACATAACACCCGGAACAAGCTACAGCATAAAAGTTCAGCCTATATACAAAGACTCAAAGGGCGTTATGTCTGCGGTTTCTTCTCTTACCTATATTTCACAGATAAAGCCAACTGTGACGCTTGTCAACAAATCTAATGGAATTTGCGCGGAATGGAATGAAATTGCCGATGCAACAAAGTATGTAGTTTCATACAAGGCAACAAGCGACTCGTCGTGGACAAACCTGGAAACAACCAATTTGTATTACACGCTCACCGGAATCACACCGGCAACAGAGTACAGCGTTAGCGTCAGACCGGTTTTCGGCAGCTCAAACGGCTTGTCCTCAACAACAGTCAAATTGGTTTACGCTCCGCAGGTCAAAACAACTGTGACGATTTCAAACAAGTCAACCGGGATACGCGCAGACTGGAGAACAATCACCGGCGCAACCAAGTATATTGTGTCATACAAAAAGACAAGCGATTCCTCATGGACCGACAAGGAAACATCCAACCTTCATTATCTGATCTCGGGAATTGAGGCGGGAACAGGCTACAGCTTCCGCGTAACACCTGTATTCGGCAATACAAACGGTTTGTATTCGACAGTTGTCAATATGACATACATTCCCCAGGTCAAGCCTGTGGTTACCCTATCGAATAAGCCATACGGGATACGCGCCGAATGGCAGGAAATTGACGGTGCTACAAAGTATATTGTTTATTACAAGCAAAGCGACGCTTCTTCATGGTCATCAACAGAAACAACAAATCTGTATTATCCGCTTATTACAGGAATCTCAACCGGAAAAAGCTATAGCTTCCAGATCAAGCCCGTGTTCGGTACATCAAACGGACTATATTCAGCCGTTACAAAGCTAACCTATATCCCTCAGATCAAGCCGACCGTAAGCCTTAGCAACAAATCAGGCGAAATCCTTGTGGAATGGGACGAAGTATCGGGTGCAACAAAGTATATTGTTTATTACAAACAGACCGACGAAAGCATCTGGTCGTCAAAAGAAACAACAAATACATATTTTTCTGCTCTCAACCTTAAAGCAGGAACAAATTACAGCTTCCAGATTCAGCCGGTGTTCGGCTCATTATACGGCTCGTGCTCGACAATCCGCCAGCTTACCTACATTCCGCAGGTCAAGCCAAATGTGACACCAACCAACCAAGCAAACGGAATCAGGGTTTCGTGGGATGCGGTAGCCGGAGCAACCAAGTATAGGATCTTTTACAAAAAGACAGGTGATTCATCATGGACTTCGGTCCAGACCTCAAACTGCTACTATACCTATATGAACACCGCAAAAGGAACAAGCTACAGCTTCCAGATTCAGCCGATTTTTGAGTACAACTACGGACTGTATTCGACTGTATCGACAATTACGTTCCGATAATATTCTTTGGGCAACACCGCACACCAGAATTATGCGGTATTGCCTTTACAAAATACCAAAGGCGACGGCTGATACCAATTCTTGATTAGTGTTAAAGCCGTCGCCTGTTTTATGACAATATATTATAATTTCAGCATTAAAAAATGCATGTTGGCAAAAAGCACATTCAGCCGTCGTTTGCAACAATATAATTAGTTAATTTTGATTTATTTTAACAAATCGTTCGTGATTTTTAACAAAATTGCACAATAGTTTTAGTGCACTATAACCTAAATGTAGATTTATTTTTTACCCCTTGATTTTTGTTTTAACGTATGGTAACATATATTTGTCGCTGAGAGGAAACAGCAAATAAATACAAAGCTCAAAGCGGAATAAAACAAAATGAAAACAAAATGAAAATTTTATGAGGGGAAATTATTATGACAAAAACATCAAAGAAATCAAGAATCGCCGCAATCATCCTTACACTCGCAATGACACTCGGAATTTTCGGCACAATGGGCGTTGCAAGCGCAAGCGCGGCTACCGACAAGATCAGCCTTTATTCATCAGGCGCAACATTCCAGAAGTACGGTCAAACCTCTTATGAGATCTTCATCAAAACAAGAGGAAACGCTTCAAGCCAGAACGTTTACGTTCACTACAACTACCTTGACGGCGAAAACTGGAAGGACGCAAAGGCAACTTATTTGACAAAGCTCGACGACGGCTCAAACATCTGGAAGGCTAACCTCGGCAGCTACAACCTCAAGTACGCTCTCAAGCTCGTTTCAAACGGTCAGGAAACATGGGATAACAACAACGGCAAAAACTACACATCGGCAGATGTGATCGGACCGGCAGCTCCGGTTGCTTCCGAAAGACTTGGCGCGAACTACGACGGCAAGGTTAAGATCAACGCAGTTCTCCAGAACTACGCATACAACAAGACTGTATTCGTAAGATACACAACAGACGGCTGGAAAACAAGCAAGGATCAGGCTCTCACATACAGCAAGACAAACGCAAACGGCACAGAGACATGGACAACAAAGCTCGACCTTTCTTCAGTATCCATGCCCTCAACAAAGAGCTTCCAGTACGCTATCTGCTACCGCATCAGCGGCACAGAGTTCTGGGCTAACAACTTCGGCGCAAACTACGACGGCACATACCGCATCTATCGCTAATCACTTAAAGATCACATACATCACCTACTTAAATTTCTTTTTTCAAGTCAGACAGGGTATTGTTCCCCTGTCTGTTTTGTTTTGCACACAAAACAAACGTTTATTTGCAAGCCGCGCTGATTTGTGGTATACTAATTTTATATTATATATCCTGCGAGGAGGATTTGGTATGAAGGTTATTTTCACAATAATAGTATGTAAGCTTCTCAGGCTTGTCGGCAAGCTGATTGGCAAGGGCAGCAGCCTTCCGGGACAAATCGCGCTTAAAATATGTCCGGACGTTCTCAGCCGAATAAAACTGCCCGAATATCAGCAACGGAAAAACATCAACGGTCGAAATGATCGCGCATATACTGACCCAAAACGGAAAATCCGTTTCGTGGAACCGCGAGGGCTCCAATCAGATCGAGGGCGTGACCACTCTTGTGCTGTCAAGCTGCACCCTCGGCGGAAGGGTAAAAAGCGATATCCTTCTGATCGAGAGCGACGAACGTTTTGCAAGGTACACCTTCAAATACATCAAGCCCACTCACTACGTCATCACCAACCTCTATCGCGACCAGCTCACCCGAAACGGTCATCCCGAATGGGTTTTTGACGCACTCAAAGACAGCATTTATCCCGAAACTCAGCTTATCTTGAATGCCGACGATCCGCTTGTTTCGCTGTTTGGCTGGGGAAAGGAAAATGTAGTTTGGTTTGGTGCGGACAAGCTTTCGACCGACACCGAAGCTCTTGAAAGTGTTTACAACGACGGAGCCTACTGCCCTCACTGCAAAAGCCCTATGACCTATTCGACTCATCATTACAATCATATCGGGCATTATTCCTGCCCGTCCTGCGGATATCACCGCCACAATACTCAGTACACAGTAACCGCGGTTGACCTTGACAACGGAATTGCGGAGCTTGACGGAAAATACCGAATTTCACTCGCGCTGAAATCGCTTTATAATATTTATAATATCCTCGCGGCTTATACCGTCGCCTCGATCGTGGGGGTCGACGGACAAAAAATAGCCGCCGATATGAGCGACTACGTTATGAAAAACGGCAGAGTAATCACCTTTGAGCTTGGAAAGAGAAAGGGAACTCTGCTCACCTCAAAGCACGAAAACAGCATTTCCTACGACCAGTCGCTGCGTGTTGCGACTCAGTGCAAGGACGGCTGCGACGTTATGATCATTGTTGACGCGGTCAGCCGAAAATACTTTACAAGCGACGTTTCGTGGCTTTGGGATATTGATTTTGAAATGCTGAAAAGCGAAAACATACACGAGATCATTCTTTCGGGAACCTACTGCAACGACCTTGCGGTGCGCTTTGGCTACACCGACATCCCGGCTGAAAAAATCAAGATCATCGGCGATATCGGCGAGGCGGCAGATCATCTTAACAGCGACAGAAGCGAGTATATTTACGTTATCACCTGCTTCTCGGACAAGCAAAAATTTTTGGCAAAAGTTAAGGTTAATGGTGAATGATATGAAAATTCTGCATCTTTATTACGATATAATGAACCTCTACGGCGAGTACGCCAACGTCAGCGCGATGCACCGCATACTCACAAACAGCGGTATCGAATGTACGGTTGACAGGCTGACCATCGGCGATAGTGCCGTGCTTTCGGAATATAATTTTATTTATATCGGTTCGGGAACCGAACGGAACCAAAAGGTTGTACTCGACGATTTTATGAGCTACCGCGCACAGCTCAGGGAATATGTGAACAGCGGAAAAGCCGCGCTCCTAACCGGAAATTCCTTTGAAATGCTCGGCGCGACTATTGAGGACGCCAAGGGCAACCGCTTTGAGGGGCTGAGGCTGTTTGACTTCAAGACCAAGGAGCAAAGCAAGACCAGAAACACCGCCGACGCGATTTTTGAAGCAGATTTTCTGAGCCGTCCGCTGGTTGGATTCATCAACAAATGCAGCGAGACCGAGGGCGTCAAGGCTCCTCTTTTCAAGGTAAAGATGGGGCTCGGCAACAAAGACAGCGACACAGCCGAGGGAGTGAGAAAAGAGAACCTGTTCGGCACTCACCTGACCGGTCCGGTGCTGATAAAAAATCCGTATTTTCTGGAATACCTCGCCTGCATAGTCGCAGGCGGAACAAAGCTGTCGACCGACCACCTCGAATACGAAAGAAAAGGATATGAGATCACATTGACTGAGCTTTCAAAGCTAAACGACAAAGCGGATTGACACCAAAAACACAATAAAACAATCCCATAACGCACTGAACAATTTGAGTGGTTATGGGATTTTTTATTGTTTCAATTTATAGGTTTATGCCGTAATATCCTACTTGAAAAGAGTATTATTGCAAAAATATGATCTCGTCCTGAAAACCAATCAATTATCCATATAATCCTTCGATTTTAGGTTCAACATCACAAAACACTCTGTATAGCGTATCTTCTTTGACACTTGGAAACATTTCTTCAACAGTTTTTGTAGTCTGTGCATCAGAACAATGAAGATGTATTTTTGCTATTGCTCGATAAGCATATGTATTATAGCGCAAAGCGTGAGCTCCGGTTAGAAGTCCACATTTTTGATTTTTAATTCTCTTTGGCAGTGAATTATTTTCATCGTAACTGAAGAAAACATTTTCAGATGAATTATACGTAGAAGTATTGCGCGGTTCGGCAAATAAATAAATTATATTTTCATTTTGTGGGTCACATAATTCATACTTATTTTTCTCTATATTTAATTTTGATTGAGTAAAGAATAACGCGACATCTAAATCATCTGTTATATCAAGCATAGAAGAATATCCGCCATATTGTTGCGTAGATAATATGCTCGATTGGTCATTTTGAAATTCCGGAATTAAATAATCGTATATATCATATTTGCAGTTATAAACAAATTGAATCAATTTTTCCGGTAAGATATTTTTCATTAAATCTCTATATAAAGGTTGCCCAATAGAAAAAGCATTATCAAATGTACTTGACTGAGATAATTTCCATACTTTAAAAGCTTTATCCCAA
This sequence comes from uncultured Ruminococcus sp., assembly GCA_905233145.1. Taxonomy (GTDB): domain Bacteria; phylum Bacillota; class Clostridia; order Oscillospirales; family Acutalibacteraceae; genus Ruminococcoides. The sequence goes on from CAJODI010000038.1 coordinate 20,866, forward strand.
ATAGAATTCAAATGAAATAATTTACTAAAATTATTATTTGCTATATTTCTACTCGCAGATGGAACTAACGATGGAACTTCACAAAATTCACTTGCAAACCCAAGTTTATTAATTGTATTCTCGCTACATTTTACAGTATACTCTTTACGTTGACCTCTAAACCAAAGCTTTTTATTTTTATAATACTTTGAATTTAATAGTATTCCATGTATATTGTTTATAGTTTCTTCAAGCTCTTTTCTTGAAGAAACTGTGTATTCCAAAAATGGAACACTGAATACATCTTTTAGTTTTGTCCCTAAATAGTATAAAGAAACAATTTCTCCAAATTTGTTACTGGCTAAAAGCCTTGGCTTTCTGAATTCTGAATCTAAGATATATTTTCTAAAATAAGCTGCGTCTAGTAAATCAAAATTACTTGAATCATTTGCATAAAAAGCAACATGAAAGACACCGTTTATCAAAATGTACATTAATCCAGAATTACAATCCAAATAATAATTATTTCCTTCTTTATCTGTGTCTAAATAAAAAACATTATCATCAGCCATAGAATTGTCAACATTTTTTTCAATGCTGGTTGACTTAAAATTAGAAAAGATATAAGGATCAAATTTTAAAACATCATTGATAATTGAATTACAGTAACCATAATTTTCTTCTATTAGTTTATATTCAAATAAATTTTGTTCTTTATTCAAAGGATAAAAAACAGGCATTATTGCATCTCCTTTGCAAAAATCCAGCTATCAAAAACTGCTCTTCACGTACCTTTGAATCAGCAAAAATACAAGAGCGAAAACTCTCACTTTGCTTCAAAATAGTTGCCCAAAAAGCTAAATTCGGGCATTTCTTCGCTCAGCCGGCTGAGGAGGTCTACCACGCTTGCACTGTGGACATTGCCGGAAAAATCGAGATAGAAAAGATAGTCAAATTCTCTGCCGGCTCTCGGGCGCGATTCGATTTTTGTCAGGTTAAGCCCCAAAGAGCTGAACCGCGCAAGAAGATTGTAGAGCGAGCCGGTAACGTGCGGAAGCGAGAAGCAAAGGCTGATTTTGTTTGCGTTTTCGGAGATACAAAGGGTCTTTGAAATCACAATAAACCGTGTTGTGTTGCCCTTTTCGTCCTGTATGTTTTCTTCAAACAGCTTTAAGCCGTAGGCTTTTGCCGCTGCTTTTGAACATATCGCCGCGACGTTGAGACGTTTTTCGTGCGCCACGTCGCGAGCCGCGACCGCTGTGTTTTCGCACGGAACGCTCTTGTAGCCGCGCGAGGCTATATACTCCGCGCATTGTGCCAAAGCCTGTGGGTGCGACCACACGATTTCTATGTCGCTGAGCTCCGACTGCCTGAGCCCGGCAAGGCAATGGTTTATCTCCATGTCGAGCGCGCCGACAATATAGAATCTGTGCTCCAAAATCAGATCGTAAACCGCCGAAACAGAGCCTGCGGTTGAGTTCTCAACAGGCAAAACTCCGTATTCAGCTTCTCCGTTTTCAACCGCTTCAAAAACCTCGGCAAAGGTCTTGCGGCAGCCAAGCCTGCCGTTCGGAAAAAGCAGGTTTGCCGCTTCAAAGCTGTCGGTCTCGAGCCCGGGACGGGCGTTGGCGATCAGATTTCTGAGCTCCTCTCCGCCGCCCACGATATTATATTGCAGGGTGCGCGAAAGCTCCATAAGGTTTGTATACATCATCCGCGCATACGCGCCGTATTCGCCGCCCTTTTTCTCAACCTCGTCAAGAATTTCGTCCTCACGCTGTTGGTTAAGAATCGGAACATTATTGGCTTTTTTGTATCGGCCGACCTCTTTTGCGCAGTCCATGCGCTCTTTGAACAGCTCCAAAAGCTGACTGTCAATTTTATCAATATCCTTGCGGATCTCACTCAAATCTCTCATTTTTGCCTCATATCAAATTTATCAGTGCGATAGCCGTTACAGCCTCAATAACCGGAACGGCGCGCGGTACAATGCAGGGGTCGTGTCTGCCTTTGATTTCAAGTTCCGCGTTTTTTCCGGTTTTAAGATTAACGGTTTTTTGCTTTTGCGCGATTGACGGAGTGGGCTTTATCGCCGCCGTAAAAATCACCGGCATTCCGTTTGTTATTCCGCCCAAAATTCCGCCGCAGTTGTTTGTTTCGGTGACAATTCTGCCGTCCTTATACACAAAGGGGTCGTTTGACTGTGAACCGCGCATTTTTGCAAGCTCAAAGCCCTTGCCGAACTCGATGCCCTTGACCGCCGGAACACCGAAAACCGCCTTGGCGATTTCTCCCTCAACGCCGTCGAACATCGGCTCGCCAATGCCCGGTGTGAGCCCGGTCACGGCACATTCGATCGTGCCGCCGACGCTGTCAAGAGCCGTTCTCGCGCTCTCGACCTCGGCGCGCATGGCTTCTTCCCTGTTCTCGTCAATAAGGGCGAAGGAAGAGGAATTGAGCCTGCCGATAAGCTCGTCGGAAATTTCCGTCGGGTCAAATCCACTGTCGTTCACGCAGCCTATGCTTTTTATGTGGGCTGCGATTTTGATTCCGCGCTTTTCAAGAAGCTGGCGGCAGATTGCCCCGGCAAAAACCAGCGGAGCAGTGATCCTGCCGGAAAAATGACCTCCGCCGCGAATATCATTTGCGCCGCCGTATTTCACAAACGCTGTATAATCGCTGTGACCCGGACGCGGACATTCAAGCAGATTGGAATAGTCGCCGCTTTTGGTGTTGGTGTTTTTGATCACCGCGCAAAGCGGCGCGCCTGTAAGAGTATTGCCGAGCATTCCCGAAAGCACCTCGGGCAGATCACTTTCCTTGCGTGGAGTGGCGGTTTTGTCTCTGCCGGGGGCGCGACGTTTCATTTGTGCAAGAACGCCCTCTATGTCAATTTCCGCGCCTGCTGAAAGCCCGTCGATCACCACGCCTATGCCGTTTCCGTGGCTTTCGCCGAATACGGATATTTTGATTTTTTCACCGTAGGTTGAGGACATTTTTTACCCTCCGTTATCAATAAGCTCGGCGTTGCCGCCAAAGCTGTTGTATACCTCAAAAAAGTCAGGGAAGCTTTTGTTTACGCTCAGAGCGTCGGAACAGATGATCTCTCCGTACGCACCTGCGGCGCAAGCTGCCGCCGACATAATTATTCTGTGATCGTTGCAGCCGTCAACGCTGCCGCCGCGAAGCCTTCCTACTCCTGTGATCTCTAGCCCGTCAGGAAGCTCTCTGACCCTTCCGCCAAGCGCGCTTATCATATCTGCGGTTGAAGAGAGCCTGTCACTCTCCTTGATTCTGAGCCGAGCTGCGTTTATGATTTTTGTTGTTCCTTCGGCAAAGCAAGCGCAAACAGCAAGAGCCGGCACGAGATCCGGAATCTGCGAAACGTCAAGCACAAGCGCGCTCATTTCGGCTTTTTCTACAAAAACTCTGTTTTCACTCTGCTCAACTCTCGCACCGAAGCGTCTCAAAATTTTTGCGATCTCTCTGTCGCCCTGTGCGGAGTTTTTGCTGACATTTTTCACCATAACACTGCCGCCTATCGCCGCGCTGACCATAAAGAACGCTGCCTGCGACCAGTCGCCGTCTGTTTTATAATCGGCAGGAATATACTTCTGACCGCCCTTGATGTGCCAGCCGCTGTCCGTAGTTTCAACGCTGACTCCGAATTTTGACATGGTGCGGATCGTCATTTCGATATATCCCACGCTTTCGGGCGGAGAAGTGAGCACGATATCGCTGTCTCCCTCAAGCAGCGGAAGCGCGAACATAAGTCCTGTGATGAACTGTGAGCTGATATTGCCCGGAAGCTCAAAGCTTCCGCTTTTGAGCTGACCGCTGACAGACAGCGGAAGCGCACCTCCGGTATGACATTCAACTCCGTTTTTCGGCAGGATATCGGCAAAAATTCCAACCGGACGTGAAACAAGGCTGCCATGCCCCACAAAGCTCGCCGAAACTCCGCCTGCCGCCGCCACCGGCACAAAAAACCTGAGCGTGCTGCCGCTTTCGCCGCAGTCGAGCACGGCGGTTTTGTCCTTGAAAACATCTGTTCCGTCTACTGTAAGGACATCGTTTTCAAGTCCGATTTTTGCGCCTAACGCCCTTGCGCAGCCTATGGTCGCCTTTATATCATTTGAAAGGGCAACCGGGCTGATTTTGCAAACTCCGCCCGAAAGCATTGCGCAGATCACGGCGCGATGGACATCGCTTTTTGAGGGAGGAACGCTCACCTCTCCGCGCGGTGTAAACGGCTTGTAAATTACATTTTTCATATTATTATACCGTTATAAATTCTTTGAGCCTGTCAAGCTCAATTTTTTTTGTAAAGCTTTCTCCTATTTTTGTCAGAAGCACGAGATTGATAGTGCCTCCGGCTGTTTTTTTGTCTGACCTTGCCGCTTCCGCAATTTCGGCAAAGCTGCTGTCGTCCGTTGTGGGAAGTCCGTATTTTTTGCAAAGTAAAGCAATTCTTTCCGCGGTTCCCGGCTCGGTATATCCTTGCTTTTCACCTGCCTTGGCAATCATCACCATTCCGACAGCAACCGCCATTCCATGAGTAATTCCCGAAAAGCCGTGAAGCTTTTCAATTGAGTGACCGAGCGTGTGACCAAAGTTGAGCAGCATTCTCTCCCCAGCTTCGCGCTCGTCGCGGCTTACAACGTCGCGCTTGATGGAAACGCAGATTTCTATAACGTCCTCAATTTTGCCGAGAACGTTTTCTGCTTCAAGACTCTCAAAAAACGCGCTGTCCTTGATGCAGCCGTATTTAATAACCTCGCCCATTCCGTCGCGGATGAATTCATCCGGAAGCGTCGTAAGCGCGTCGGGATCGATCAGAACCGCAATCGGCTGATGAAACGCTCCCACAAGGTTTTTTCCGGCAGGAAGATCTACTCCGGTCTTGCCGCCCACCGAGGAATCAACCTGAGCCAAAAGCGAGGTGGGAACCTGGATAAAATCAATTCCTCTCAGATATGTTGCCGCGGCAAAGCCAGCCATATCTCCGCAAACTCCGCCGCCCAGAGCAACTATAATATCCTTGCGCGTCATGCCGAATTCGGCAAGATCGGCGTAGATTTTTGAAATCGTATCAAGCGTTTTTGAGCTTTCGCCTGCTTTGAAAACATGCGAAAACACCTCAAAGCCGCTGTTTTCTAAAGATTTTTCAATCCTTTCAAGATACAAGGGAGCAACGTTCGTGTCGGAAATCACAGTCACTTTTTTGGCGGCAGAAAGGCGTTTTGCTGTTTCTCCGACGCTGTCGAGCACGCCCTTTTCTATAAAAATATCATAAGGTTTGCCCGTTGAAACATGAACAATTCTCATTAAATCAATCACTCTCCCAAATCCTGCTTTACCCTGTGACCGCGCTCCAAAAGCTCAGAGAGCTCTTGGCTGTCGTTGCTTTTTATTGCGTTTGAAATCGCCGTTATGTTTTCGATCAGGATATCAAGCTCCTTGATGAGCGGCTCGCGGTTTTCAATAAACAGCTCGCTCCAAAGCTTTGAGTTTATGTTCGCGACGCGCGAAACGTCGCGGTAGCTTCCTGCCGAAAATCCCTTGTGGTTGGGACATGACGGACTGAGCACATAGGCGCACGCCAATACATGAGGGACCTGAGAGGTAAAAGCAATCATTCTGTCGTGCTCCTCGGGAGTGGCGACCTTGATTGTTCCAAAGCCGATTTGCCTTGCAAAGCCTGCCAAAAAATCAACCTTTTCCATCGCAGCGCCGCAGGGAGTTATAATAAAGCTCGCGCCCATGTACAAATCCGCGTCGCTGACGTCAAAGCCGTTTTTCTCCTTGCCCGCCATCGGGTGACTGCCGATAAAGGTGAAGCCAAACCTTTTGGCAAGCTCGGTCATCTGCGGACAAATCGCGCTTTTTATTCCAGAAGCGTCGGTAACGATTGTGCTTTTTTTGATATATGAGCCGTTTTTTTCTATAAACTCAACGCACGCACCGGGATACATACACAGAATCACCAAATCTGCTTTTTGTATATCCTCAACCGCGCCAATAACGTCAATTGCTCCGGCGTCAAAAGCCTTTTGAGCAACTGACTGAGTTCTGTTGATACCGATAACGGTATGCCTTGTATGTTTTTTTATTGCCTTGCAATAGCTTCCGCCGATGATTCCAAGACCTACAACTGCAATAACCATAAGCTCTTCTCCGTTAATTCTATTTAAAAAGTCCTCCGTCGCCGTCGTAATACTCCATGTCGGAAATATCTTTTTTATCTTCCATATTGTATTCGCTGTTTTCAAAAAGACCCTTTCCGGTTCTGTAGCCCAAATTTGAATTGCGAACAAAGGCAACGCCGATCAAAAGAATAACAACAGCAAGGGCAATAATTATAATGACAGAAAAAATATTATCCATAATAATACTCCTTATTTATGATTTTATAATGCCGCCTTTAGCGCGAACACCTTTTTTGCCACCTTGTCAAACTGCGCCGGAGTCAGTGACTGCGCGCCGTCAGAAAGAGCGTGAGGCGGATCGTTGTGAACCTCGATTATCAGTCCGTCTGCGCCCGCGGCAACAGCCGCCATAGCCAGCGGCTCGACCAGCCAGGACTTGCCCGAGGCGTGGCTGGGGTCTACGATGACAGGAAGATGCGAGAGCTTTTTGACGATCGGGATAGCCGAAACGTCGAGCGTATTTCTGGTAAAGCTTTCATAGGTGCGGATGCCGCGCTCGCAGAGCATGACCTTGTCGTTGCCGCCTGCCATAATATATTCCGCGCTCATAAGCCATTCTTCGATTGTTGCCGAAAGGCCGCGTTTGAGCAAGATCGGCTTGTCGGTCTTGCCGAGCTCCTTGAGCAGTTCAAAGTTCTGCATGTTTCTTGCGCCAACCTGAATTATATCCACGTTTTCAAACATATCAATATGAGAGGTTCTCATTATTTCGGTAACAATCGGGAGTCCGGTTTCTTTTCTTGCGATTTTGAGCAGATCAAGTCCTTCCGCCTTCAAGCCCTGAAATGCATAAGGAGAAGTGCGCGGCTTAAACGCGCCGCCCCTGAGCAGGGTAGCTCCCGAAGTCTTGATATCCTTTGCGATCCCGACAATTTGTTCTTCGCTCTCGACCGAGCATGGACCTGCCATAATATGCAGGCTTCCGTCGCCGATTGACACGCTGTCGTTGATTTTGATAACGGTGTTGTCGGGGTGGAACTTTCTGTTTGCTTTTTTGTACGGCTCTTGAACGCGCTTTACGCTCTCAACTATATCCTGAGCGTCGATATATTCAATATCAACCGCAGTTGTGTCTCCGATAAGACCCAGCACTGTGGACTGTACGCCGTCCCATTTGTTGACCTTGACATTATAATCGCTTTTGAGCTTTTCAGTAAAATTATAAAGCTGTTCCTCGGTTGCAGACGGTTTTAATACAATAATCATTTTTGCACACTCCTTTTATTAAAAGCATTTAGAATATTTTACCACTTTAAAGCATCAAAAACAATGCAATTATTTGTCTTGTTTCATATTATTTATTGTCAACTGTTGCGAATTTTTCACTTTAGTGAAGGCAATTCTGTCGTTCACCTATAAATCATCAAACATAAACGTTTGGTTGCAGTTGTAAAAAATTATAGCAATACTGATACAGTCGGGAACAAACGGATTTTCTTTGTTCAATTTTTATCCCCGACCGAAATTTTCCATTGTCCATTTTCAATTTTCCATTAAAATCAAAGCTTCATTGCCTCCATGACCGCGATTGTGGTTTTCATCGGAGTTGACTGCCCCGAAACAACCACGTCCGCAGCCGCCATGTAGCGCGGATACCGCTTCATAAAAAGCTCTTCCATTGCCCTGTCCTTGTCCTCTCTCTGCAAAAGCGGACGGACCTTGTCGTTGCGCAGACGATATTTAATCGTGTCCAAAGGAACATCAAGCAGCACAATTTTGTCCTTGCCCTTGAACACCTTAACGTTTCTGTCAAAGGTCAGCGCGCCGCCTCCGGAGGCGATTATAAGGTTTTTTTTGTCCGAAAGCTCAATGCAAGCCTGATGCTCAAGCTCCCTAAAGCCGTCCTCGCCGAGCTTTTCAAAAATCTCCTTCACGCTCATTTCGGCTTTTTCTTCTATATATCTGTCCATATCCAGGAATTTTCTGCCTGTTTTCCTGGCAAGATTCCTGCCCACGGTTGACTTTCCGCAGCCCATAAATCCGCAAAGCACCACATTATTCATAACCATACCTCAATTTTCGCCAAGTTATCTGCCAAGCAGCTCCTCGGCGCAATTCGCACAAAGCCTTGCGATATCCTCTTTGTCATAGCGTGAGCCGTCCCATTTTTCGTGGGCGACCACAGCCTGCCAGACAAGCATCGACATTCCGCCCTCTGCCCTTGCTCCGTTGGCGCGCGCCTTTTGGATCAGCACTGTGTCAAGAGGATTATAGATCGCGTCGTAAACCGCCGCACATTCGGCGATCACAGAATCGCTCACAGGCTGTTCGTCGCTGTGCGGAAACATGCCCACGGGCGTGGCGTTGATAAGCAAATCTATTTTTCCGCTCAGATCGTCGGCAACAATATACGAGGTCTGCGCTCCGCTCACCTTTTCTTTGATTTCGGCACACAGACTTTTGGCTTTGTCAACGCTTTTTGCTCTGACCGCAAAGCACAGCGGCTTGCCTCTAAGCGCGATTTCATACGCCATTGTCCTTGCAACGCCTCCGCAGCCCAAAATCACGATTTTGCCGTCGATTTGTATTTCTGCCGCTTCCAATGCCTTCAAAAATCCGTCCGGGTCGGTTGTGTAGCCCTTTGATACGCCGCCTGCGTTGTGAACTGTGTTGACGCTGCCATACATCTCAGCCTTGGAGTCAAGCGCGCTTAGCAGTGGAATTATTCTCTGCTTGTAGGGAATTGTTATATTGTAGCCGTCAAGATATCTGAGAGTGGCAGCGTATTCGGATTCAAAAGCCTGAGGAACGATATCAAGAGCAGTATATTCTGCGTCTATTCCCGAAAGCGCAAAAAGTCGCTTGTGAATGAAAGGCGACATAGTGTGACCTATCGGATGACCGATTACAGCATATTTTTTTGTTTTCACAGCCAAATCCCCCTGTTTTTTATATTCAAAACATCAAAAATAAAAATATTTTTAAAAATTTTTAAAATACGTATTGACAAAGAAGCAAATAACCAATAATATTATCTAGGAGACAATTCATTTGAAACCATTGTAGCATAAAACATGTGCTCTTGTCTATAATTTAGACACAAATCAATTTGTAGGAGGAAATTATAATGGTATTGGAAAAAGTAAAGGCTATTCTTGCCGAGCAGTTTGACGTTGAAGAGGATAAGATTACTGCTGAAACAGATCTTCAGGAGGATCTCGGCGCAGATTCACTTGACGTTGTTGACCTTTTGATGTCAATTGAGGACGAGTTCGAGGTTGAAGTTCCTGATGAAGAAATCGAAAACATCAAAACAGTAGGCGCGCTTGTTTCATATATTGAGGCAAATTCCTAAGAAGCTGTTTATGCGGCTTTATAAGCGCAAAAATATTAAATCAACACCGCGCAATTTGCGGTATTGCCTTAAAAGACTGACTCAAGGCTTTTGCCGTTATGAGCAGTCTTTTTTCTTTAGGCAAAACCGCATAATTCATGTGTGCGGACTGCGCTGTTTGACGGAATAATACGCAAGCAAGGCGTGCGCCGCGAATTGTGCAGTGTTGCCTTTATGTACCTTTGACTAATTCAAGCTTGAAAAATGCATAAAACTCTGCTATAATAAAATGTACAGTAATTGCTGACATAAATTCATCTGAGAATTGTTTTATTTTTGAAACTTTTATAAAAATCATAGACACAAAAAGGCTTTTATGATATAATTAGCAGCAGTTTAAAATGCTAAAGCAAACGCGGATAAATCGCGCAATATAAAAACGGAGGTAAACAAAGTGGACGAACAAAAAATTCCTTACAAAATCTATCTTGACGAAAGCGAGATTCCCTCAAAGTGGTACAATGTTCGCGCGGATATGAAAAACAAACCCGCGCCGCTGCTTAATCCCGGAACTCTCAAACCAATGACCGCCGAAGAACTCGCACCGGTATTCTGCGAAGAGCTGGTTGCCCAGGAGCTCAACGATACCGACGCATATATCGACATTCCGGAGGAAATTCAGAATTTCTATAAAATGTACCGTCCTTCGCCGCTTATCAGGGCATATTTCCTTGAAAAAGCACTTGACACTCCGGCAAAAATTTATTACAAATTTGAAGGCAACAACACCAGCGGAAGCCACAAGCTTAACAGCGCGATCGCACAGGCTTATTACGCTAAAAAGCAAGGACTAAAGGGCGTTACAACCGAAACCGGCGCAGGTCAGTGGGGCACCGCGCTCTCAATGGCTTGCTCATACTTTGGGCTGGACTGCAAGGTATATATGGTAAAGGTTTCTTATGAACAGAAGCCGTTCAGACGCGAGGTAATGCGCACCTACGGTGCAAGCGTAACACCGTCGCCGTCAACAACGACAAATATAGGAAAGAAAATCCTTGCCGACCATCCCGGCACCACAGGAAGCCTTGGCTGCGCGATCTCCGAGGCTGTTGAGGTTGCAACCACAACCGAAGGCTACCGCTATGTTCTGGGCAGCGTTCTCAATCAGGTTCTTCTGCACCAGAGCGTAATCGGACTTGAAGCAAAGGCTGCAATGGACAAATTCGGCATAAAGCCCGATATCATCATCGGCTGCGCAGGCGGCGGTTCAAACCTTGGCGGACTGATTTCTCCGTTTATGGGCGAAAAGCTCAGAGGCGAGGCTGACTACAGATTTATCGCTGTTGAGCCTGCAAGCTGTCCCAGCTTTACCCGCGGAAAATTTGCCTATGATTTCTGCGACACCGGAATGGTTTGTCCGCTCGCAAAGATGTATACACTCGGAAGCGGCTTTATTCCTTCGGCAAACCACGCAGGCGGTCTGCGCTATCACGGCATGAGCTCAACACTTTCTCAGCTTTATCACGACGGCTTTATGGAGGCAACCTCTGTTGAGCAGACCTCGGTATTTGAGGCAGCAGAGAAGTTTGCAAGAGTTGAGGGAATCCTCCCGGCTCCCGAATCCAGCCACGCTATCCGCGTTGCAATTGACGAAGCTCTCAAGTGCAAAGAAACCGGAGAAGAAAAGACAATTCTCTTTGGTCTCACCGGCACAGGCTACTTTGATATGGTCGCTTATGAGAAGTACAACGACGGCGTAATGACCGACTATATCCCAACTGACGCAGACCTTGAAAAAGGCTTTGCAGGACTTCCGAAAATAGACCTTTGATAAAATAATCATAAAGTTTAAGCGGCACCGCTCAATCGAGAGGTGCCGCTGTTTTGGTTTTAAAATCTGAAAGATTGATGACTGTTCTTCCCTTTTTCTTTGCTTTTTGCGTAAAGTCGAACGCTCCGCCGGTTATATGCGAAACATAGCAGATCACGTATTGAGAGTTTTTTATAAGCCAGTCGTTTCTGCGTGAAATGCGAAATTTTTTTGGAACACTTTCTATTCCGTCGGGGAAAACAAGGTGTTTCCAGTCGGTTTCGGGCTGCTTTTCGGATTCTTTCTTCGGCAGATAAGCAAGAACAACTGCGTAGCTTATTTCCGGATGATTGGCAGAAATCTCTTTAAGCGCGTAAAAAACAAGCGAATCAAAGCTACCGTTATTGCCAACATAAAAATTGCTTACGCCGTGCTTATCTATTAGTTCCTTGATAGCCTTGATCAGCTCCGGTTTGACAGCGTCGGGCGCGTCTCTGTGCCCGAAAAAGCAGCAGGTTTTTTCGATCGAATCCATACTTTCTCCAAATACAAAAATAAAAATGGCGCACAACCAAAGCCGTGCGCCCAAAAATCACCTGCTCTGATTGTCGCCAAACAATTACAAATCTCAGCATAGTTATTCTTAACAAACCATACATAAATAGAGCTGAATATAACAGAGCTGTGCTTTTTACAAAAATAAAAAACACTCTATTACCATATGGTATGTCCAAAACAATAAACTATACCGTCTATGCTGAATATTAAATTTGTAATTGTTGGCACTTTTATAATAGCACAAATCAATTCCAAATTCAATAATAAAAAAAATAAAAGCCCGATCGTCAGAAAATGCGCTCTGACGATCGGACTAAAACTATTAAGTTTATTTATTAAAGCATACCAAAGGATTTGTACATTTTGGTAATCAAAGAGGAAACCTTTTCGGCTGTTGCGGAATCCACCTTGACCTGCAATCTTGCGTCCTCGGAGGTGTTGCTGAAATCGCAAGCGTCGAGAACCTTGTCAAGTCTCATTACGTTGAAAACATTGCATGAAATGTATGAGCTGAGATGAACAAAGGTTTTCTCCGGGAACTCCTTGCACATGCGCAGATAGAAGTTCTTTTCTACGCCGAGGATAAAGGTCTGATTTGATGAGGTGCTGATGATCTCTCTCATTTTTCCTGTGCCTATGGCGTAATCAGCCTTTGCGGTGATCGCCTCGCAGCACTCGGGATGAACCATAACAATGCTGTCGGGATACTGCTCCTTGAGCTCCTTCAGGTCGTTTACCGACGCGCTGTTGTAAACATTACAGGTGGGCTGCTTGGGATAAACGATAACCTCTTTGTTAACCTTGCGCATTGCTTCCTGGGTGCAGTTGTACTCGCCGACATAAAGCACTCGGTCGCCCTCTACGCTGTTGATGACCTCCGGAACGTCTCCCGGAAAAGCAAGATAGTCGCCGATGAGCTTGAGGTTAAGAGGTGATGTGCCGTAGATTACCAGCGGAAGCTCAGGGTACTGATCTCTCCACTGCTTTACAGGCTCAAACTGTATCATGTTGTCCATTGCAACCGGGCATGTTGAACCTCTGCCGGGTACAAAAACATTTTTGTCAGGCAGATAGGCAGCCGTAAGCTCCGCAAAAAATGTGGGAGCCAAAACAAGAATGTTTTTCTCTTTGCAGCCCTTTACAACGCTGGAAAAAAAGTCGCGGCTGTCTCCGAGAGTATCGGCAACCTCATGCGTCTCGGCAGGCGCATAGTGGTGAGCGATGATACAAATGTCGTTTTCCTTTTTTAATTCCTTGATTCTCTGGATTTGTTGGTTCATTTTTGATACCATACAGTATTTTTAAGGCAATACCGCATTATTCTGGTGCGCGGATTGCGTAGTCAGATTTTTCGTCAGAATGTACAAATAATCAGTGTGCATATTGACGTATGGATACTGATTTTTGGGCAGTCTGACGGAATAATATGCAAGCAAGGCGTGCGCCATGAATTGTGCGGTGTTGCCTTAATATGAATAATACTGCACTTTTTCCTTTCTGAATTGCTTGATAATTTGTGTATATTGCCATGAGCTGATAATATCATGCAGTTTATTATATCAAAGCACATATTATATGTCAACATTTGCCTCATCACGGATTTTTGTGGGGAAATAAAAAGTAAATATTGAAAAAGAGCATAGGAAGCTCCAAAATTGTAGTTGCGAAACAAACAATGAGGAG
>CAJODI010000039.1 GCA_905233145.1 uncultured Ruminococcus sp.
GAAGGACGCCGCAAGGCTGTCGCCTTGCAAGGACGACAACGAAGTATTGCGGAAAATAGACCGCAAAGATTGTCTATTTTTTATTTGAGTTTAGTATAAGGGGTTTATTAGAGAATAGTATTAGGAGCTACCGCGCAGGGATGCGCAGTCTGACAGAATAATATGCGAGCAAGGAGTGCGCCGCAAATTGTGCGGTGTTGCCTTAACCTCAGCCGTTGCAAGCTATGCCAATACAAAAGTAAATACGCCGTCATTGTTTTTGATATAACGCTGACGGCGTATCGGTTTTTCATTATAAAAATATTCTGTTATTTTGCTTCACACTTGATTCCGTTTTCTTTGCAATATTTCTCTGCTTCCGAGCCCTTATTTACAATCATAACAAAATCAGGATTTACCTTTTCTTTGCCGTCGCTGTCATTCTCGATAAGTCCGAAATCACAATCGTCCATTTCGGTTACAGAAGCAGGAACGGTTGCCTTTTTGATTGACTTGTGGTCATAAAAGGCTCTTTCGTCAATCTCCTTTACGCCATCCTCGATAACAACCTCGTCTATGTAACTGTTGAAGGCAAATGCGTATGAATCGATCTTCTTAACACTGCCCGGGATATAAACCGTAATATATGAATCCTCACCGGCATCATAAATGTAGCCGTCTTCAATTTCAACAACAGGCTTGCCGTCGATCTTTGACGGGATTTTGATGTCAAGCTTTTCGGGGTCGTTTTCATAATCCGGCTCCCAGTCCACGATAACAATACCGTCCTCGCCTTCTCTGTAGACAAATCCGGACGAGGGGTCTGTCTTTAGGTTGTCGGCAACAGAATTCGGAACACTTCCGGAAACCGCCGAAGAATCACCTGAAATATCAAACGCTCCTTCAAGTCCGTCTGAAATATCGCTTGAAAGCTCGCTCGAAAGGTCGCTGAGCAATTTGTTTACGTCAAACGAGCCGGATTCAGTATTGCTGCTTATGCTGCTTGCAGCGTTTGAAACAGCCTTTCCGGCAATTTTGCTAGCAGCGTTAAACACATTCATAACAAGAATTGTAATAATGATTCCCAGCAACACGATCACGCCGCCGACGATTCCGAGAACGATCGCAACGATCTTTCCACTGCTCATTTGCTTTTTGCCGTTTGGATTTGAATTTACCGCGTTTTGATTTGAAAACTGCTGATTGCTTGTAAACTGCTTTCCGGCGTTATTTGTGAATTGCTGTCCGTAGCTTGTACTGTTTCCTCCGTACTGCTGACCGCCCTGCGGCTGATACTGTACCGGTTCGGGCTGCTGAGCAGACTCCTGCGGCTGGTACTGCGCCGGTTCGGGCTGCTGAACAGGCTCCTGCGGCTGATACTGTACCGGTTCGGGCTGCTGAGCAGGCTCCTGCGGCTGATACTGCGCAGGCTGTTCCGGCTGTTGAACAGTCTCGGGCTGAGTTGGGGCTGGAGTTCCGCATTTTGTACAGAACTTACCGGTTATTTCTTCGCCGCAATTTGGACATTTCATGTTAATTCCTCCTTAAACCACTGGTAGCACCTCTGTTGTTATTCACAGGTGCGAATATTTTATAGCAGACTGTTGCCAAAGCTACGAAGTCATACATGAGCACAACCCGGAGTTTTGGCAAAAATATTCTGTAAAAGCTCACAACCGTGAGCAGCTAAGTTAAAGTTTTTTACTGTATCAGGCTTTCGATCATTTCCGCAGCCTCATCAAGATATCCGTCGCTGAACATTTCAGCCATACCCTTGTCAACAAGCTTTGCGAATTCCGGATTAATCGGAAGTCTTGCAAGCACACGTGTGTTGTGATTTTCAGCGATTTCATCAATGTGACTTTCACCAAAAACAGAAATCCTTTTGCCGCAGTCGGGGCAGGTAAAATATGACATATTTTCAACGATGCCCAAAACAGGAACGTTCATCATATCCGCCATTTTAACTGCCTTTTCAACTATCATCGAAACAAGCTCCTGCGGAGAAGCCACAACTATTATGCCGTCAAGCGGAAGGCTCTGAAAAACCGTCAGCGGAATATCGCCTGTACCCGGAGGCATATCAACAAACATATAGTCAACGTCGCCCCAAATCACGTCGGTCCAAAACTGCTTTACCGTGCCGATGATCATAGGAGCGCGCCAAACCACCGGATCGGTTTCGTTTTTAAGAAGAAGATTGACGGACATCATTCTTATTCCGGTTTTTGATTCAACAGGAAGGATTCCGTCCTCGTTGCCCTTGGCGCCGGTATGGATCCCAAACGCCTTTGGAATTGAGGGACCGGTGATATCAGCGTCAAGAATTGCCGTGGTCTTGCCCATGCGGTTAAAGGTCACCGCGAGCATAGAAGTAACCAAGCTTTTTCCAACGCCGCCCTTGCCCGAAACCACGCCGATAACACGCTTTACGTTGCTGAATTTGTTTTGCGGCTCGTGCAGATCCTGTGGTGCTCTGTCCTTGCAGTCCTCGCCGCATGAGGCGCAGTCGTGATTACATGCCATTTTTCATCTCTCCGATTTCATTATGATTATAGTTTATACTTTTTCTGACAAACACTTCAAGCTTATGTCAAAGCCTCTTATATTATTATAACAAACTCCCGATGAAAATACAATGCCTAAAAACAAAAAGCACATTTGACAAAAGATATCGCCAGATGTGCTTTGTGATTTTTAAAATTTTTGACAGAATCGTCTTATAATACTATTTTTTTTAAAAACACTTTAAACCAGATGTTAAAGAGTTTTATTAGATACATAGTATAACGCAGAAATTACGCTTCTGTTTCTTCTTCACCGGAATCAGCGTCCAAGTCGCCGTCATCTTCGTCATCTTCCAAGCTTTCCTCCGCGGAATCGTCAGCGCTTGAAGTCAGCAAATCTTCCTCAATTCCGCCGGAAACCGGTGTGCCGGACTCGACGTTATCATCTGCTGCAAGCTCAAAGCCGCTGAGAAAGCTGTAGGGGATTCCATAGCCTAACGCGATTGAGGCAAGAATTACGATTACGCTTACCGAGCCGCTTTTTGCCGCAAAAACGTTATAGAGCGGAAGTCCGGGGGCAAGAGAGGCAACGATTATGTAAATTGCCGGGATAACCATTATTAACAGTGTTACAAGCGAAAAACGCTTTACAGCCTTGCCTTCTCCGACTCTTGTTGAATAAAAAAGCAAAAGTCCAAAAATAACATATAGCGCAATTGAAATCACACTGCCCCAAACTCCGGGAAGCGTTGCGGAAAATTCAGAGAAGAAATGCGCGCAAACAATAAAAGCAATAATCAAAAATGCTGAGAAAAACAGATTGATAATTTCTCTTTTGTCGGTTTTTTTCATTAACACTACCTCCAAAACGGTAAATTTTGTTGTATTATCACTTTAACACAATTCACAAAAAATTTCAAGTAAAAACAAATAATAATACAAAAAAATGTATGAATCCCGTTTATTCGCCGCGGTGTTTTGCCGCAAAGCAAGCCCATCCGCCGTCTATGTGCTCTTCAATAATATCAAAATACTCGCTCACACCGGATTTAACCTCGTCGGCACGCGAATCTATAATTCCGCTCATGATATACACCGCGCCGTCCTTCATAAAATCCGCAACGCCTTTTGACAAAAACAGTATTGCGTCGGCAACGATGTTTGCGAGCACAATGTCGTATTTTCCGCTTACCTTGTCGGTAAAGCTTCCGCAGATCGCCTCAAAGCTGTCGCTGACGCCGTTTAGCTCGGCGTTTTCGGCAGCAGTGCGCACAGCAACCTCGTCGATGTCAACACCGACCGCACGGCTCGCGCCCATAAGCAATGCGGCAATTCCCAAAATTCCGCTGCCGCAACCGACGTCGAGCACAGTGTCGCCGGGCTTCATGTATTTTTCGCACATTTCAAGACAAAGTCTGGTGGTTTCATGACCACCTGTACCAAACGCAAGGCCGGGGTCGATATTCAGAACTTTTCTTTCGCCCGGATCATAAGCCTCATACCAACTTGGGCGAATCAGCAGGCCCTTGCCGACCTCAAGAGGTTTGAAATACTTTTTCCAGTTGTTGCGCCAATCCTCCTCGGCACAGTCCAAAAGCTGGGTCTCGTGCAAAATCGACTCCGCACTCAGCCGTTCTGATATTGCAGAAACAGCTTCCGAAGGGGACTGCTCGGGTTCGAGATAAGCATGGATATAGGCTGTGCTTCTATCCTTGCTCAGCAAGTCCTCGTCTATCAAATCAATGTGCGCAATTTCCTCAACCTCGCGTTCAAGGTCGGAATAGTCTTCTATGTATATGCCGTTAGGCGCAGCCTCGCCGATGATTTCTTCCGCGCGGTCAAGGTCCTTTGTGCCTACGGCGATTTTGATTTCTGTCCAGTGCTTCATTTTTAGTCCTTAAACTGTCTTTTCAACTTTTCAAAAAAGCTTTTGCGCTTTGAATAATTCTTCTCTGTGGTCGCCGAATCAAACTGACGAATAAGCTCTCTCTGCTTTGAGTTAAGCGATTTTGGGATCTCAACCAAAACCCTTACATATTCATCGCCCTTGCCTCTGCCGCCGAGTCTCTGAATACCTCTGCCCTTAAGCTTAAAGACGTCGCCGGGCTGTGCGCCCTCGTGAATCTTGTAGCTCACCTTGCCGTCGAGCGTAGGAACTATGACCTCTGCGCCTAAAGCCGCCTGAGCAAAGGTTACGGGAAGATCGACCCAAACATCGTCTCCGCGTCTTTGGAATATTTCGTGGCTCTCAACGGTTACATAAACGTGCAGATCGCCCGCCGGACCGTTGTTATATCCGGCGTTGCCGTGGCCTCCGACGTTGAGTATCTGACCGTCCTTTATACCTGCCGGTATCGTAACGTCAACGGTTTTGCTCTTCCTTTGTCTGCCCGAGCCGCTGCACTTGCGGCAGGGATTGTCAATGATCTTGCCCTTGCCGTGACAGGCGTCGCACTGCCGCTGGGTCTGGACCTGACCAAAGGGAGTGCGCTGGTTGATCGTCACCCTGCCTGAGCCGCCGCACGCCGAGCAAGTCTTTGGTGACGAACCGGGCTGCGCTCCGGTACCGTGACAGTCGGAGCAGGTTTCGATATTATTGTAGCTCACCTTGCGCGTACAGCCCTTTGCGGCTTCCTCAAAGGAAATTGTTATCCCGGCGTCAACATCGCTTCCGCGGCGCGGAGCGTTAGCGTTGTTAGAACGCCTTCCTCCAAAGCCGCCGAAAAAGCTTCCGAAAATATCCTCAAGGTCGATTCCGCCGCCAAACGGACTTCCGCCATAGGGGTTGCCTCCGCCAAAGTTGGGATCGACGCCGGCGTGTCCAAACTGGTCGTAACGCGCGCGCTTTTCGCTGTCGGAAAGCACCTCGTAAGCCTCGTTGACCTCTTTGAATTTTTCCTCGCATTTTTTGTCGCCGGGGTGAAGGTCCGGGTGATACTTCTTCGCGTTTTTGCGGTAGGCTTTCTTTATTTCATCGTCGCTCGCGCCCTTTTGAACGCCGAGCACCTCGTAGTAATCTCTTTTTTCTGCCATTTATTTCACTCCGTATTGCAGTGTGATTTTTGAAAAAGAATAACGGCAACTGATTTTGGTCAAACCGACTTAATAATATGCAAGCAAAGGCATACACTGCAAGTCGTGCGGTTTTGCCCAAAGCTTTTATCATTATTTATACAGTCAGGAACAAGCATATTGAATAATAAAAATGTTTCTTACGACCGAAATTGTCAATTGTCCATTGAAAAGTACATTGGAAAAAGGGAGCCGCCGAAACGGCTCCCTGAGATTTTTTATTTTAGTCAACGTCCTTAAAATCAGCGTCGTAAACATCGGGGTTGCCGTCGCTTGCGCCGCCCGGCTGATGTGCAGTCGGATCAGGCGCGCCCTGAGCCGGGTTACCCTGCGGAGCTGCCTGCTGATAGAGCTTTGCGGAAATCTCATACAAAGCCTTTTGCAGGTCGTCCTTTGCTGTGTTGATAAGTCCGATATCATTCTTTGAGATTGCCTCTTTGAGTGCAGACGCCTTTGTATTAAGGGTATTCTTGTCAGCGTCGGCGAGCTTGTCGCCGTTCTCGTTTACAAGCTTTTCTGCCTGATAAGCAAGGTTCTCGGCTTCATTTTTAGCGTCAACCTCTTCGCGGCGTTTCTTGTCCTCGGCAGCATACTGCTCTGCGTCCTTAACAGCCTTGTCGATATCCTCCTTGCTCATGTTTGTTGAAGAAGAAATTGTGATTTTCTGCTCCTTGCCTGTGCCCAAATCCTTTGCGGAAACGTTTACAATACCGTTTGCGTCGATATCAAAGGTAACCTCGATCTGTGGAATGCCGCGCATTGCCGGAGCGATTCCGGTGAGAGCGAAAAGACCAAGCTGCTTGTTATCGCGCGCAAACTCACGCTCACCCTGGAGAACGTTGATTTCAACCTGAGTCTGGTTATCTGCGGCAGTCGAGAAAATCTGGCTCTTCTTTGTGGGGATAGTTGTGTTTCTGTCAATGATTTTTGTCATTACGCCGCCCATAGTCTCAACGCCGAGTGAAAGCGGAGTTACGTCAAGAAGAAGGAGTCCGTCTACCTCGCCGCCAAGCACGCCTGCCTGAATAGCCGCGCCGATCGCAACACATTCGTCCGGGTTGATTCCCTTGAACGGCTCTTTGCCGATAAGCTTTTTAACAGCGTCCTGAACAGCAGGGATCCTTGACGAACCGCCAACCATGAGAACCTTGTCGATTTGACCGATCTGCAAGCCCGAGTCAGAGAGAGCGGAACGAACCGGACCCATTGTTGCCTCAACCAAATCAGCGGTAAGCTCGTCGAACTTTGCTCTTGTAAGAGTAAGGTCAAGGTGCTTTGGTCCTGTCTGATCGGCTGTAATAAACGGAAGGTTGATTGAAGAGGTTGTTACGCCGGAAAGCTCGATCTTAGCCTTCTCTGCGGCTTCCTTAAGTCTCTGCATAGCCATTTTATCTGAGGAAAGGTCGATACCTGTTTCGGTTTTGAAGGATGAAACCATCCAGTCGATGATTCTCTTGTCAAAGTCATCACCGCCGAGACGGTTGTTGCCGGCTGTCGCAAGAACCTCCTGAACGCCGTCGCCCATTTCGATGATACTTACGTCAAAGGTACCGCCGCCAAGGTCGTATACCATAACCTTTTGGTCGTTTTCCTTGTCTACGCCGTAAGAAAGCGCGGCGGCTGTCGGCTCGTTGATGATTCTCTTAACATCGAGACCGGCAATTTTACCGGCGTCCTTTGTAGCCTGACGCTGAGCGTCGGTGAAGTAAGCAGGAACCGTAATTACCGCCTGAGTTACTGTTTCGCCAAGATAAGCCTCGGCATCAGCCTTGAGCTTTTGAAGAATCATTGCAGAAATCTCCTGCGGAGTGTAGTTTTTGCCGTCGATTGCAACCTTGTAAGAAGAACCCATCTCTCTCTTGATTGAAGAAACTGTTCTTTCGGGGTTGGTGATCGCCTGTCTTTTGGCAACCTGACCTACCATTCTTTCGCCGTCCTTTGAAAAAGCTACCACAGACGGAGTTGTTCTTGCGCCTTCTGCGTTTGCGATTACAACGGGCTCGCCGCCTTCGATAACAGCTACGCATGAGTTTGTTGTACCTAAATCTATTCCTATTGTTTTTGCCATAGTAATGTCCTCCTATTACTTTATTACTACATATCAAAATTAATTATATGTCATTGTTGTAGCGCGGATATCAGCCGCAGTTAGCAACCTGAACCATCGCATGGCGAATGATTTTGTCGCCGATTTTGTAACCCTTTTGGAACACCTGAGAAATCTCGTTTTCACCTAAGTCGTCGCTGTCGATTTTTGAAATAGCGTTATGAAGGTTAGGATCGAATTTGTCGCCGATTTTTCCGTATTCCTCGATTTTGAGCTTTTCAAAAGATTTGGAAAGCTGGTTTGAAATAAGCTCGATTCCCTTGAGCACTTCGGGATTTGCGTCACTCATGTTTTCGATCGCCATTCTCACGCTGTCGGCAACCGGCAGAAGCTCTGTTACCGCTTTTGCGGTCGCGTCGTCATAAATCATGAGCTTTTCGTTTGAGGTGCGCTTGCGGTAGTTTTCATATTCCGCCGCCAAACGCATGTATTTATCCTTTTGCTCTGTAAGCTCTTCTTCAAGCTTTTTGATTTTTTCTTCCGAAGCATCTGCTTTAGGCTCTTCAGCCTTAGCTTCGTTTACTTCTGTATTTGCTTCGGCTTCGGTTTCCTGTTCAGATGCTTCCTTAGCTTTGGAATTCTTGATTTCTTCCTCAGCTTGTTTCTTTTTCTTTGCCATTGGTATCCTCCTTTTTAAGGATTTCATATTTCAATCAGTTTGCCGATAATATCGCCGACTGTTTCGGCGACAGCTTCGGTGATTGACATCACTCTGCCGTAATCAAGTCTGAGCGGTCCTACAACCGCCAAAACTCCAGAAGGGTTGGAATCAATCAGGTATCTTGACGATACAACCGAGCATTCGGCAAGCTCTGTTCTGCTGTTTTCCTGTCCTATCACCGCCGCGGTTTTGAGCGGAAGGTTTTCGAGCATACGCGCCAGATCATGACTGTTGCTCAAAAACTCCATGATTCTCCGAGCAGGTACAAAGTCCGATTCGCCGACATGCAAAAGTCTGTTGTAGCCGCTGTGGTAAACTCCGATTTCTTTTGCAAGCTGGGCTGCGTCCTTGATTGCCAAAAGCGCCGAGGGCATAAAGAACGAAAGCTCTCCAAAGCCTGCCGCAGCTGTCTGTATAAACGGTTGGTTCACCGACGAAATACGGATCCCGGCAAACGCCTCATTGAGTGCTTTGTCAAACACTTCCAAAATTTCCGGTGTAATCAAAAACCCGCACCTAAACAGTTTGGTTTTGATTATTCCGTTTGAAGCAATCAACACTGCCATTGCCGAGCTCGCACCTGTTTGAACAAAGCTGATTTTGCGGATTCTCGCATCCTCGCTGTCGGGGGTTGTCGCCAATGCGATCAATCCTGTCAGCTCGGTCATCAACGATGCTGCCGCCTGCAAAACGCTTTCCGGGGATTCAGCCACGCGCGAAAGTACAGAAGTGATATAGTCTCTGCCGCTTTGTCCTACAGGCTTAAGTCTCAGCACATTGTCAACGTAATAGCGGTAACCCAGTCTTGTGGGGATTCTTCCTGCCGAGGTGTGCGGCTGAATCAAAAAGCCAAGCTCGGTTAGCTCGGCAAGCTCGTTTCTGATTGTTGCAGAAGAAACGCTCAGCTCTGCCTTTGATATCAAAGACTTTGAACCTACAGGTTCTCCGTCTGAGATATAGCTTTCAATCACCGCCGACAGGATCTTTTGTTTTCTCGCAGTCAGTTCCATTCCGTTCACCTCTCATTATGACTGGAATTAAACCGAATTAGCACTCAACACATTCGAGTGCTAACTGCTTTATCATTACTATAATACCAAAGTCAGTAAAAGTCAAGACATTTTTCAAAATTTTTTTCATTTTCAGAAAACCTTCACAATTTCTTCATTTTATAGCCACTCTTACACGATAACCTATAATTGAAATCGAAAACGGAAATCAGAAGATTTCTGTCGAGGAAAATTTTTCAAAAAGGGTGGGCTGAAACTATGACCGCTATTATCGAAAGCACTTATGTTTTTATGTGGGGCGCGCTTTCCTTACTGATGTATTTTGTTGGCAAAAAGCACGGCGCCTTTGGATATATTTTTTCAATTTTGTTTACGTTTATGACGGTATGGTACGGACTTCGTTCCTTTGCCGGATTTCCGATGTTCGACGGAGTTCTGGGAATAATTTTCCGTTGCGCCCTGGCTGCCTTTCTTGCCGCGCTGACAGCAGTATACATTGCCAAAAAACTGCGTTCAACTCCTGATCCGGGAGAAAACAGCAGCAGAGAATAGACTGTATATAGAATAAAATGTATTGAAAAACACAATATATTGAAGCAGCTTTTACCGGACCTTAAAATTTTATTAAATTCTGGGTTTTTTTCAAAAAAACGCTTGATTTTAGAGGTATAATATGATATTATATTATCCATATGACTGATATTTTAAGGAGGTGAGACAATGCCAAACATTAAATCCGCCAAAAAGCGCGTAAAGGTTATCGCTGCTAAAACAGCTCGCAACAAGGCTGCAAAATCAGCCCTCAGAACAGCTGTTAAGAAAGCATACTACGCTGTTGACACAAACGCCGACAACAAGGCAGAGGCAGTTCGTCTTGCTATTAAGAAAATTGACCAGGCTGCAGCAAAGGGAATCCTTCACAAGAACACAGCAGCAAGAAGCAAGTCATCTCTTGCAAAAAGACTCAACGCTTCGGCATAAGGCAGCAAGCGCAAAGTACGCTTTTTCTTTGCCGGAAATTGCTGCTCTTTACTTTGCGGCAACGCCAAACGGCACATTTTTAGAGTTTTGACTTAAAAGCAGAGTTTTTCTCTGCTTTTTTTGTTTTAGTTGTTGACTTTTTTATAAAAAATGTTAGAATATAATTATACAACTAGCTAATAATAAAGGCTAATCAATACTAACGTTTGGAGGAACAACTATGAAAAACAAAAAACTGGCATTAATCATCGGAATAATCTCATTGGTTGCTGCAATTTCCGCTGCACTCACAGCTTTTCTCATTGTTAAGGACAAGCAAAAGAAAGATGACGAGGAGCTTATGGAATATCTCGACAACGCAATCGAGTAATTCATTATACGACATCACTGCCCGGCATGATTTGCGAACTTCGCGTCAGGTCGGGCATTTTTCGGGTAAAATCGAGCACAGGAGGAGCAAAAATGACAGAACAGGAGCTTGAACGCCTGCTCAGCGACGCCAAAAAAGATCAAAACCTAAAAAATCGCCTGCTCAAAACCAGAGAATCACAAAACCCGGTTGAGGATTTTTGTACTCTGTGCCAAAAATCGGGCTACGACATTACAATAGGAGAGCTAATGGCGATAGGTCAAAATTCCAGCGACGAAAAGCTGAGGAGCGTAAACGGCGGCGGAGTAAACCCGATTGACGGCTGGGACGACGCCTATGAGCAGTTTTTTACCGCCTTATTGTGGACATAACTACTTCCGGGACAAGCCGTTTTATTTCGGTGCATATTAAGGTCAAACCGATTTTTGACAATAAAAAATACAAATCTGACAAAAACGAGCCGTGCGCCGCAAATTACGCGGACAGCGCCTTATACTAATCTCAGATAAAAAGTGGACAAAGATTTGCGAGGATATTTTTCGCAAGACGAGGCGAAGGACGCCGCAAGGCTGTCGCCTTGCAAGGACGATTGCGGAAAATAGACCGCAAAGATTGTCTATTTTTTATTTGAGTTTAGTATTAATATCTGTTGTGACAAATTTTGACAGGGAGAAATAGAATTGGAAAAGCTAAAACTTAACATAAGAAATTTTCAAGAAAGCAACTTTATATCCGCAAACCGAGATAAAATTTTGTTTGCAATCATATTTGCCGTGGCTGTTGCCGCAAGAGTAATTCTTTTTGGCAAGCTTCCCGGAGGCATTAATCAGGACGAAGCTTCTATCGGATATGACGCGTGGGCCTTGCTCAAATACGGAATGGACCGCAACGGCTTTACCTTGCCTGTACATCTGGTTGCGTGGGGCAGCGGTCAAAACGCGCTGTACGCATATCTTTCAATGCCGTTTATCGCAATTTTCGGACTGAACATTTATTCCGTTCGCGCGGTAAATCTGTTGTTTTCACTGCTGACGGTAGTTGTAATGTATTTTACCGTCAAGCATTTTAAGGGCAAGAAAGCAGGTTTTGTAGCAATGGCTCTTACCGCCGCCGCGCCATGGAGCATAATGTCGGGGCGCTGGGGATTGGAGGCAAGTATTTTTCCGGTAATGCTGCTGCTTTTGATTTGGGCGGTTTCCTACGCAACCGAAAAGCCGCGATACCTTTACGCCGCCGCGGTAATTGCCGCGCTTTCGCTTTATTCCTACGGACCTTCATATCTTGTGATCACACTTTTTGTGCTGGTATGCTTCATCTACTTTATAATCAAAAAGCTCGCGCCGATCAAAACCCTGATAATCGCAGCGATTGTATTTTTGGTTATATCTACCCCGATCTATATTTTTGTGATTATCAACTTTTTTCAGTTTGACAGCAGCGTTTTCATTGGTCCTATTTCGATCCCTCGCCTGTACGGAAACCGAATTGAGTCCCAGGGCGGCACAACGTTCTTTGACTTTTTCCGCAATATTTTCTACAGATTTTTTGAGCAGACCGATAGCTATGAGCGAAACGCGTTCGTGTTTTACGGTTGCATTTATGTTATCTCCGCACCTTTTTGGATATATGGCATTTACCGCTTTTTCAAGAGCAAAACGCACTTTGATTTTATTGTCCTCGCCGCGCTCGCGTGTACAATAACCATGTTCTTCTATTACGCCGACCCCAACATTAACCGTATCAACTCAATTTATATTCCTCTGTTGTTTTTCACCGCAGTCGGCATAACAGACCTTGCGACCGACAAGCGCAAGCTGGCGGCAATCGCGGTCGCCTACACGCTTTGCTTCTCGGGCTTTTTAACCAAATACTTCGGAGAGGATTTCAAAAATTATTCGGCTTCCGATTTTTTTGACACCTTTGACGAGGCTTTGGCAAAGGCTACTTCGCTGGCTCAAAAAAGCCGCACAATCAACGTTACAACCCAGCCTCTTATGCCATATATCTATGCCCTGTACGTGTCTAAGACCCCTCCTCAGGAATTCACCACAACAGCTTCGATCGCGAATCCGGGCAGTATGTTCCAGAATATTAATTCATTCTCAAACTACGTTTTTGACAACGCCGAGGGACTTAAATACGGTTCCCCGGGAATCTATGTTATCGAAAATGAGCGACTGCCTGAAGCTCAGGGAAAAACAACCGAAATCTACAACTTTGAACGCTATTCGGTTGCTGTAATAAATTAAGCAGCTTTATGCTGAAAATATGGAAGTGGTTTTATGCCTGACATCTACCCAAACTTTTACAAAAGCTTTAAATGCATCGCCAATCTTTGCGAGGACAGCTGCTGCAAGGACTGGGATATTGACCTTGACAGCGAAACCGAAAAATTTTACCAAACAGTTGAGGGCGCGCTCGGCGACAAGATCCGCGCCCTTGCCGAAACCGACGAGTATGGAGAGCGAGTGTTTAAGTCGCGCGGCGGAAGATGTCCGTTTTGGAACAAAGACATGCTCTGCGACATCTACATTGGAATCGGCGAGGAGCACCTGAGCCAAACCTGCGCCAATTTTCCGAGAGTACATATTGATTATGACGGCTTTACCGAGCATATTCTTTCCTTTGCCTGCCCGGAAGCGGCAAGGATCATGCTTAGATCCAATGACGACGCTTATTTTGATTTTGGCTCGGAAACCGAGCTTGCTCAATATGTAAACAGCGAGGATTATATGAGTTTTTTGCTCAAGGCAAGAGAGCGCACCGCAAATCTCCTGCTTAACCGTGAAGAACCGTTTGCATACAGGCTTGCCGACTGCCTTGAATTTAACGCTCAGGTTCAAAGCCTGATCAACGGCGAAGAGCCCCAACCCTTAGACTTTTCCAAAGCCGAGAGCCATGGCTGCGGTTTTATTTTTGACATGCATCTTGGCTTTGAGATTATGAGCGAACGCTGGAGAAAAGCTCTTTCGGAGGTTTTAAAACAAGCCGAAACAATAAAAATACGCGAAGATTTTGCCGCTGATTTTGAAAAATTTGCCTTGTATTATATTTATCGCTATTACCTTGAAGCAATTCATTCGGGAGACGTGCTTTATTCAATCAAGCGTATTGTATGCGCATATATTGTAACAGGGACTATGGACGCCGATTTCGCGAAAAAAGACTATCCGTTTAACCGAATGAGGATATTACAAAGGTATTCAAAAGAGGTTGAGCACTCCTACGACAACACCGAAGCCTTGAATTCCGAATTTGACAGCAATACAGGATTTTTAACCGAAAATCTGATTGCTCTTCTTGAGGAACTTGCTTAGGCTTGGGCGCGGTTGGATATGCGCGGATGATATACTTGCTTCCGCCTCAAAACACCGCCGCATAGAAAAATATCATAAAAATGCCGCCCTGTTTGACCAAGGCGGCAAAATATGTAATCAAGAGCTTGAAATTTTCAAAAAAATTTCCATCGGCAGCTTTTCCGTATACGGAAACGGCTGCGGAGCACTTGCGCTGTATAACCTAACCTTAATGACTCGCGGAAAAGCTGATCTTGCGCAAATCATTTTGGAACTCGAATACAATCACGCGCTCAGGCTCAACGGACTTTTCGGAGTGTCTCCGCACGGGATCGAAGGCTACCTGAAGGCTCACAAATTTGATATTGAAATACATTCAGGTACAAAAGCCTGCCGAAAAAGTATTGAACAATACACCGCGGCAATTCTATTTGTAAGAAACCGACACTCGCTCGGTGAGCATTACTATTGTGTTATAAACACTGCCGACGGACTTTTTTCCATGAACAGATTCTGCAATCAGTCAGGTGCAGTGCGTCTAAATCCGGCCGAACTGCACGGTGTTAAAAAGGCTTATTGCACTAAAACGCCGATTGTTTCCAGGTTTAATAACCACACCGTTACTCGCTGAGCTTATTCAGCTTTTCGATATGCTTCGCGCGCTTGTAGCGGTAAAGGATATTGTCTGCCCACTCGCTGTTAATATTGATAAAGCCCTTGAGCTTTTTATCCTTAACCGCAAAACGTTCGATGATGTCCTTGGATTTGCCGTATATTTCAAGTCGCGCGGTTTGAACATATGGAGTGTGCTCACCTGTAAAATATGTAAATCCCATAGTGTTGCTTTCGCGGTCGTACATCGAAAGATATCCCTCCGAAATTTTTGCGCCGTCCAGCTTTTTTGAAACAGTCTGGCTTATAGCAACCTTGGTCAGCTCTACCGCCATATCGTCAAGTCCGCTCTCAAAGATAAAAATTTTTTCCTTAAACGAGTTAAAATCGGGAACTATTCTTTTGTTGATATTGCGTATGTTGCTGTATTTTTCCTCCAGCTCTTTATCACAAAGCTGAAATCTGTCAATTTTAGGGATCATATATACCATAAAACGATTTTTCATATCGTTATATAATATAGGATATGTCAGCCTTGCCCTGTGACCGCACAACGGACAAACCCACGTAAACAACTCACCCTCAAGTACCTTGTCGCGCAGCTCCTTGTGTACCGTCGCGTTTACGCTTGTATATATTTCAGCCTTGCCGAGTTCGCCGCATTCGGGACAAACCACTGCTTTGATAACCTTGCTGTTGGGCATAATTACACCTCTTTTTCGAGCCCTTGTATCGGCTCGGTTGATATTGGCTATGGGAATATTATATCAACATTATGTAAATTTCACAAGTAATTTTTAAAAAAATGTTGATTTTATAAAAGATATCTGTCATAATAATAGAGAATAAAAACTATCACCTCAAAGGAGAATGGTTATGGCAATAATAGATACTTTAAAAGACACTGTCAATACCGCAGTAAATACAATCTCGTCTGTTACACAGAGCCTGGTAGAAAAAAACAGGACTAAAGCAAAGCTCAACAGACTCAGACTTGTTATGAAAAACGAAAGCGAAATGATGAACAGAGCTTATATTGCGTTGGGCAAGCAATATTACGAAATGCAAAAAAAGGGTGACGTTCAGTTTGATGACAAACAAAAACAGCTTTTTAAGGTGATCGAGGATTCAAAGGCAAAAATCGCCAGAGCAAGAAACTGTTACAGAACGATCGTAGAAAGCAGAGACGAGTTTATTTACACGATCAAAGACAGCACAGAGCCGGAGTACAAAGCGGACGATATTGTAGATATCACTGTTGCGTGCTCAAACGAAAACGAATACGAAAGCTCCCCGTTTGAGGCTGTTGGCAGCGCTGCCGAAAAAGCCTGTGAATGCGCAGAGCAAAAAGCAGAAGAGCTTAAAGACGCCGTACAGAAAACTGCCGAAGTCGCAGTCGAAAAGATTTCAGACGTTGCCGAAGACAAGCTTGATACAAAAGAGTTGTTTTAACGCGGAGTGTAATTTTTCGCTTTTGAAAACTTGTCTTTTTTAAAAATCATTAAGGCAACACCGCACAATTCACAGCGCACGCCTTGCCTTAAAAAATAGTAAAGGGGCTGTCGCACTAAGCCCCAAATAAAAACAAGACCGGGTAACCCGAAAGGGTTGCCCGGTTAGTGCTTTCGATGTATAATTTAATTGCGAT
>CAJODI010000040.1 GCA_905233145.1 uncultured Ruminococcus sp.
CATTGGTGTGCCGGGCCAGTCTCCGAGGAGAGAGTTGCCGTCTGCATCCCATGCGTAGATATTTACGTTGCCCCAACGCTGGTTGTCTGTGAACTTAATGCCTTCGCCCGGTACAGGATCAGGACCAGGACCGCCGCCCCACTCTGTTAATTTATAGTGACCAAGTTCGTCCTTATCACCGTTCATCCAGTAGCCGCCGCCATTCGGAGCGAAGTTTGTGATATCTGCTGTCTGAGCTTCGCCGCTGCTTACAACAACACCTACTGCGTTCTCGGGAACATTGATTACAAATACATTTTCACCAAGATCATTTGTGGTTGTCTCAGTAACAGCTGTGCCGGGCCAATCGCCGAGGATAGCTTCGTTGTCAGCATTCCAAGCATATACGCTTGCGCTGCCCCAACCAAAGTTGTCTGTGAGCATAAATGTGCCTGAAGGATTAGTTGGAATAGGATCTGAATAATCTGTAGGATTTGAAGGATCATCTATTGGTTTTGGCCATGATGTTACGAGATAGTGACCCAACTCGTTCTTTGTGCCGTCCATCCAATAGCCACCTACGTTGAAGTCGGTGATGTCTTCTGTCTGAGCGTCTGCACCGTTGTTTACAATAACACCGATTGCACCGGCAGGAACATTAACTACGAACTGGGTCTCGCCAAATTCGTTTGTTGTTGTTTCTAACTGAGCTGTGCCCGGCCATTCTCCGCAGAGCTTGTTTTCGTCAGCATCCCAAGCATAGAGGTATGCTGTGCCCCAACCGAAGTTGTCTGTTACCAGGAATCTACCCGGAGCAGGAACTGTAGGATCTGTTGATTCTGTTGGTTCTGTTGATTCAACAGGATTTGACGGGTTTGTTGGGTTTGTCGGATCTGTTGCAGGCTCAGATGGGAATTCAATCTGAGGAGTTGCAGGTACGTGATTTGCAACATATGGACCTGCATAAACATCTGTCTGAGTATGTCCGATAGCTGTTGAGTCCTTAACATCATACTGAAGTACTGCGTATTCCTCTGACTCGGGATCGAGCATCATTGTCTCTGTATCCTTAACGCCGAGTGTGAGGTTTCTTACGCTGAGGTCAACAACTGTGTTGGCTTTCTGACCGGGGTTGATAACTTCAAATGTGAATGTGAGGAAATCAACGTCCTTATTGTCCTTTGAGCTGATCTTGTAGGGGTTACCTACAGAAGAAGCGTTACCGCTGATGAGGTTGGGATCTTCGGGATCCTTAGCATTGATTACGCTGTCAGCAGCCTTTGGCATGATATTCCAAACGCCGTCCTCGTTCATGTTATCTTTGTTGTTGAACTTGAGAACATTGCTGTCGTACTTGAGGTACCACTCTGTGTTTACAAGATCCTTTGAGGATTTGAGAGCGTAGGTAACTGTGATCTTGTTTGTGTTTTCGTCAAACGCATAGGAATAAGTCGGGAAGTAATTTGATGTTGCCTTTACGTGCAGTGAATATGGGTCATCAGGCTGTGTTACAGGCTGGCTGTCATCTTCACCATCAGGAATCTTGATTTCCTGACCGGTCTTTTCGCCGCCCTGAAGCTCTGCGAGATAGAACTGGATAGCTGTTGCGTCTGCGATAGATACAATACCGTCGCCGTTTACGTCGCCGAGTTTGTTCTGAAGCTCTGTGAACGGATCGCCCATCTCTGCGAGCATAAACTGGATTGCTGTTGCGTCTGCGATTGATACAACGCCGTCGCCGTCTACGTCACCCATCTTGTATGTCGTATAGGTAACGGGCTTTTTAGTTGTTGTTTCAACGGGAGTTGTTACAGGTGTAGTTGTTGGTGTTGAACCTGAGCCCTTAACAACTTCTGTTGCTTCAACGTTCTCTACATAAGGTGTGAGAGTTGTGTTCTCAAATGAATTTGCGCCCGAGAGAGCAAAGATCTTTGAGTTGCCGTTCATCATGAACTGAGCCTTGAGTGAAGCACTTGCTTCATCAGCAGGATACTGCTGCTTGTCGCCCGACGCACTGAAGATAACATGGGTGTTTCTTGATGTTCCGAGGTTAAAGTCAGAATCTGTTACCTTCTTTGTAGCTGTTTCTGTTGCTACGCAAACCTCGGGAACCTCGCAATAATAGTAGCCTGACTTGGAGTCATACTTCATAGCCTGGCCCGGCCATGTGCCGTTGCAGTATACTGTGCCGGGAACTGTGTCCTCGTCATACATGTATACATAGTAAGGTGCCTTCCAGCTTGACTTGTTCTTTGCGTTGAACCATACATAGATGCCGGTAGCAGTCTTTCTTGATTTGAGATACTTGTAGTTAGCTGTTTCGGTTACGCCCTTTGAATCAGTTGCTGTGAGTGTGAGGTTGATTGTCTCGCCAACCTTGTAGTCAGAACCGATCTTGATGTTTGTAGCCTTTGTGAATTCAACCGGAGTTGAGTCGTCGATGCAGTATGTGCCCTTTACAGCGTTCTCAAGACCAAGCTTGAGTGTGATTGTATCAGTGCTGAAGCTGCAATTCTCAACAGAGTTTGTAGCCTTTGGAGTTGTGCTGCCCTTGTATACAACAGCAACGCCTGTTGAACCGATTGTGCCGCTTACTGTACCGTTAGATACTGTAAAGGTGCTGCCTGTGATTGTGTCGGTATATGTGCCGTTTGCAAGACCTGTGCCCGAAACGCTTACGCTGGAAGAAGACGAGCTGCCGCAGTTTACGAGAACGATGCCGTCTGTGCCTCTTGCAACATATGCGATGCTGCCGCTGCTGCCGAGCTTTTCTGACTTGCCAACTGAGAGGTTGTGGAACTTGTTTACCTCTGAAACGGCTGTTGATTTGTACATGTTGTCTGCGGAAACCTCACCCATGAGAGCCTCGCCGGGACGAGCGAAGAAGAGTGCGGGAGCGTTAAGTCTTGAAGCAACGAGAGCCCAAGCCTTGATTACATTTGCATCGGGAACGCCTGAGGTATTTGTCAGTCCGCCTGAGCCAGCCTCACCCTCAAAGGTATCGTGAGACTCTGCCCAAAGTACAACGTTGCTTGCACCAAGACCGCTCTTGTATGCGCTTGACGCAGCCGCAGAAGCGTTTCTGCTGTTTACTGCATTAAGGATAGCGTCGCCTGTCTTGTTGTCTGTAACACGCATAAGGCTTGTGTAGCCGTTGTAGCTTCTGCCGTTGCCGGGAGTGTTAAGAACCTCGCCGTAAGCAAAGAGAGTCTTGCCGCCGTTCTTCTGGCTGTAGTAGGTCTTTGCCTGACCAAGAGTGTTGTTCCAGAAGCTTGATGCGTATGAACCGTCGTTTGATGTTTCAATGTGCTTTGCTGCGTCAAAACGGAAACCGTCTACGCCGCAGTCAATGCATTCTTTAAGAAGATTAAGTACTGCTGTCTGTACAGCTGAGTTTCCTGTGTTTACGTCGGGACAAGCTGATACGTGACCCTGAACAACAGCCTGAACGCTGCTGTCGTCTGCGCCGCCCTTGTAGCTGTGGAAGTAGCTGCTTCTGTTGTTGTAGAAGGTTGGCTCGTAGGTCTTAACCTCGTCGCTGACGGAGTTAGGATCTGTTTCGAGCATGTTGCCCATGTGGTTTACTACGATATCGGCGATAATCTTGATACCGTATTTGTCTGCCTCCTGGCAAAGTGATGTAAGATCTGCTTTTGTGCCGAGCCATGAGCTCTCAGCGATATGCATACTTACCGGCTGGTAGAGCTTCCACCATTGTCCCGCAACGTCCTTGGACAGACCGTAGTTTTTCGGCTGCTGTACAGGAGACGTCTGTACGGTGGAGTAACCGGCCGCCGCGATTGCCGGCAAACTTTCCTTGATTGAGTTGTAAGACCAGTTAAAGGCGTGCAAGATTACACCATTATCAACCTTGTCCTGAAGGTGAGCGTCTGCCGCAACAGACTCGTTCTCAACCTCAGCTGCGCTTGCGGTAGCCGCAAAGCCAAGAGATGATGTAAGCATTGCACCCGCAATAACCAGACTTGCGAGTTTTCTGAACGTTTTCATCAAAAAACCATCCTTTCATAATGTTTCGATTTTATTATACCAAAAAGATTTGAAATTGTATATTCTTTTATATTACAAATTGAGCCTAATTTTTTTGTGCAAAAAATCAACTGGTAAAAAAAAGTTATCATTTGAGTATTTTTTATGTATTATTTTCCTGATAACCGGAAGGTAATTTCGGATTTTTGCTTTAGCAATTTAATCTGATAAATTTTTAGGCGGCTAAAATTTTAAATTTTGATTATTCGATTGACTTTTCGCTTTGTTTATTCTATAATTCAAATGGTTATATTATGGGGGAGAATCGTTTTTTGAAAGTCTCCCGGTTTAACCTTATATCTATAGGAACAGGGGTGCATAAATGGAACACACAGAAGGTAAGGTACTTGTTTCCTTAAACGATGTTTTTGTAAGGTTTGACGGCGAGGTTATCCTAAACCACATCAGCCTTGATATCCGTGAAAAGGAATTTGTCACCATTTTGGGTCCCAGCGGCTGCGGAAAAACCACAACCCTGCGCATTATCGGCGGATTTATTGATCCCGAAAGCGGAGACGTTATATTCAATGGAGAGAAAATCAACGGCACTCCGCCTCACAAGCGGAATGTGAACACGGTTTTTCAAAAGTATTCTCTGTTTCCGCATCTCAATGTTTTTGACAATGTTGCGTTTGGTCTGAAGCTCAAAAAAATTCCAAAGGAAGAAATCAGGCGACGCGTCACCAAAATGCTTGCCGTGGTTGACCTTAAGGGGTATGAAAAACGCTCGGTGCAGAAGCTTTCGGGCGGTCAGCAGCAAAGAGTCGCTATTGCAAGAGCCTTGGTATGCGACCCCGAAATCATCCTGCTTGACGAACCGCTCGGCGCGCTCGACCTAAAGCTTAGAAAGAGTATGCAGCTTGAGCTTAAGGAAATTCAGAGACAAACAAAAAAAACATTTATATATGTTACTCACGACCAGGAGGAAGCTCTTACCATGAGCGACCGGGTTGTGGTTATGAACAACGGCTCGATTGAGCAAATCGGTACGCCCGAGGATATTTACAACGAGCCTGTAAACGCCTTTGTCGCGGATTTTATCGGTGAGGCGAACATTTTGAACGGCACGATGATAGACGACTGCCGTATAAGAATTTTGGGCAAGGAGCTCGAATGTGTTGACAAGGGCTTTGGCAAAAACACGCCTGTGGACGTGGTTATCCGCCCGGAGGACATTATTATCACAACTCCCGAAACCGGACAGCTTGTCGGCGTGGTTGAGAGCTCAACCTTTAAGGGCGTTCACTATGAAATGAGCGTTCGGTGCGGAAAGTGTGAGATTTTGATCCACTCAACCAAATCGGCTGAAATCGGAAAAACTATCGGCATGAGAGTGATTCCGTTTAATATTCAAATCATGAACAAGCTTTTGCCTTTCTATAATAATGTAATAGAGGCTGAGGTAAAATATACCGATTCCTCGGAAAATTACTTTGAATTTGAGCTTGAGGACGAGACTGTAAAAGTTCCCGGTCACAGCTATCCGCAGGGAACAAAGCTCAGGATCACGCTTCCTCCCGAAGCTCTTTCGGTTGCGGGCGACGGAGACGGAGATTTGAAGGACCTGTACATAGAGTCCGTTGTCTACAAGGGCGAGCACAATGAGATAATACTTGAATCCGATGAGCGAAAGTGGCTTATGCTCAGCGACGTTGACGAGCAGGTGGCAACCTATGTTCCGCTCAACTTTGACTTTTCAAGGGCTGAGTTTGAGGTTATTGCTCAGTCAGAGGAGGGCTGAACATGAAATCGAAAAAGCCCTCTATTCCATATATAATTTGGATGGTTGTCTTTACAATGATTCCGCTTGTTATGATCGGAATTACCGCATTTACCGACAAGCAGGGAAATTTCTCGCTTGAACCCTTTCAAAAGGCATTTTTTTACACAGATGTTTTTCTGAAATCCTTCTGGATCGCTCTGCTGTCAACGGCAATCTCACTTTTGCTGGCATATCCGCTGGCATATCTTATCAACCGAATGAAAAAATCCACCCAAACAACGGTAATCATGCTGCTGATGATTCCTATGTGGATGAACTTTTTGCTGAGAATTTATGCTTGGCGCACACTGCTCCAGCACGACGGACCGCTTGACACAGCGCTGTCGCTCTTGGGGATTCACGGCACCTATATGGGCAACACCGCCGCAGTTGTGCTGGGAATGGTCTATGAATATCTACCCTTTATGGTTCTGCCTATCTACACCGTAATGGGCAAGATTGACAACAGTCTTATTGAGGCTGCGCAGGATTTGGGCTCAAACAGTTTCGCTGTATTCCGAAAGGTTATCCTTCCGCTCAGCATTCCCGGAGTTATCTCCGGAATCACTATGGTGTTCGTACCAAGCGCAAGCACGTTTCTTGTGGCGCAATACTTGGGCGGAACCGACGATATTATGATAGGCGACGTTATCGACAAGATTTTTTGGACGGATCAAAATACCGGAGCGGCAATTTCGCTTATCCTGATGATATTCATTTTTATCTTCCTGATTCTGATGAATTTCTTTGGTGACGAGGAGGCGATAGCATGAGCAGCGCAAAAGGCAAAAACGGACTGTTTTCAAAGCTTTACCTCGTGCTTATTATTGTTTTCCTTTATCTGCCGATTATTGTATTCATTTTCTTTTCGTTCAACAACAGCATGTCAACAGTCTGGAACGGCTTTACTCTAAAGTGGTACGAGTCGCTGTTCAAAGACAAGCATATTATGAATTCTCTGTGGAATACATTAATCATCGCGGTTCTGGCCTCTTTTTTCGCAACTGCCCTAGGCACGTCCGCCGCAATAGGAATAAGCAATATAAGGGGAAAAAAACGCACGATAATTCAAACTGTTTCCAATATCCCCATTATCAGCCCCGACATTGTTATGGGTGTGTCGCTGATGCTGCTTTTCACCTTTTTGGGCGTGATCTTTAATTTTGAAATGGGCTTTGTAACAGTACTTCTGTCTCATATTTGCTTTTGTGTGCCTTTCGTTGTGCTCAACGTTATGCCGCGTATAACCCGCATGGACAGGAGCATTTATGACGCCGCCCTCGACCTTGGCTGCAACCAGTGGCAGGCGTTTTACAAGGTAATAATTCACGAGCTTATGCCGGGCATTGTTTCGGGCGCGCTAATGAGCTTTACCTATTCGCTGGACGACTTTATTATAACCTATTTTACGCGCGGCGCAAAATTTCAGAATCTTTCGATCGAAATCTACGCTATGACGCACAGAAGAATTTCCCCAAAGGTAAACGCGCTTTCCGCGCTGCTGTTTTTGGCTGTTTTGATTATTATGATTTTGATTAACATCAGAGACCGCAGAGAAGAAAAAATCCGGGCGCAAAAGACCTAAAAAGCTAAATTCGCTGCGCGAGCTAAATTTCTTTCGGAGCTAAATTTCTTTCGGAGCTAAATTTGCTTCGCAAGCTAAATTTGCTGCGCAAGCTTTGAGCGAATTTAATTTAGCTTTGCGATCATTCGCAAAATTTAGCTATTGCTTTCAAAGCAATGATTTAGCTGCCGCAAAGCGGCAATTTAGCTTATTTATCAGCTTTCTTTGAACATCATATATTATAAAAAAGGAGATTGAGAAATGAAAAAAACACTCAGCATTATTCTCGCAGCCGTAATAGCTGCCTCGGCAACCGCCGCGCTTTCGGGCTGCGGAGGTCAGAAAGAAGACAAGGGAGAGGTAAACGTCTACAACTGGGGCGAATATGTTGCCAACGGTGAGGACGGACTGATGAACGTTATTGATGAGTTTGAAAAAGAAACGGGCATCAAGGTCAATTATACCACCTACGAAACAAACGAAGAGCTTTATAACATGCTCAAAAACAGCAACGTCAGCTATGATGTAATCGTTCCGTCGGAATACATGATCAGCAAGCTGATAAACGAGAATATGCTGCTGGAGCTCAATTTCGACAACATTCCAAACTACGAGCACATAACCGATCGCTTCAAAAAGCTCCCATGCGACAAGGAAGGCAAATACACCGTTGCCTACAGCTGGGGCGTGACCTGCATGGTTTATGACAAGACCAAGGTCAAGCAAAAGCCGACAAGCTGGAACGCGCTTTGGGACGAGAGCTTAAAGGGCGACATTTTGATGTTTAACAACAGCCGCGACGCAATGGCGATCGCAATGCAGCTCTGCGGTATCGACCCCTCAAGCTGCACAAAAGAGGATGTTGACATTGCTGCAAAAAAACTCAAGGAGCAAAAGCCCCTGCTGAAAGCCTATGTAATGGACCAGGTGTTCAACGAAATGGAGAACAGCCAGTCAGCCATTGCTCCGTACTATGCAGGCGATATTGCAACAATGCTCGAAAACAACGAGGATCTGGACTACGCGCTTCCGGAGGACGGCTCAAACCTCTTCTATGACGCAATGTGCATTCCAAATTGCAGCAAAAACAAAGAAAACGCCGAGGCGTTCATCAACTTTATGCAAAAGCCGGAAATCGCAGCAGATAACTGCCGCTATCTGCGCTATGGCTCACCGAACAAGGAAGCCATCGAGCTGCTTGAGGAAGATATCCGCGAAAGCGAGCTGACCTTCCCGAGCGAGGAATACCTTAACAAGTGCTACACCTTCTCAAACGTGCCCGACGAGATTTATGCATATATGCAAGAGCAGTTTGTAAAAATCCAGGCTGACTAAGTAGCACTGACCAAAACTCGAAAGATCACGCCGTACATAAAGTGCGGCGTAATTTTGCGCATATTTTATGCACATATAAAAAAAATATACAAGGAGATTATTATGAGAAAAATTTTCAGAAAAATCACATCAGTCGTCCTCGGCTCGACCATGCTTCTGAGCACCTCTATGCTGTGTCAAATCACGACCAACGCCGCAGTTATTGAGGACTCCTCCGCAGGAACATCAAGCGGCGTGACAGGCGACTGCGTATGGATGCTCAACAACAACGGAGTGCTTACAATCAGCGGAGACGGAGCAATGGGAAACTGCGATGAGTTTAATTCGCCCTGGGACAGAGCCGAGGTTCAAAAGGTTGTGATCCAAGAAGGCGTCACCGGCATAGGCGCGTTTGCCTTTTGCAGTTGCACGGCTCTGACAGAAATCACTATTCCAAACAGCGTTGCAAGCATCGGTCAGGGTGCCTTCAGCTACTGCGCCGGCTTGTCGGAGGTCGCACTCCCCGAGGGTATAACGGAGATCCCGAATTTTACGTTCCGCGGTTGCTCGGGACTCACAAGCTTTACGATCCCCGAATCAACGATCCATATCGGCGTCAATACATTTGAATCCTGCACAGGACTTGACAGTATTTTTATCCCCAAAAATGTCCGCTGGCTCGATTCCTCTTCGTTTATTAGGTGCGACAGATTAAGCAGCGTCGTAGTAGACAGCAGAAATCCGTATTTTGACAGCCGCGACAATTGTAATGCGATCATAGAAACAGAAAGCAACACGCTGTATTGCGGCTTTGATATTTCTGTGATCCCGGACACTGTCACCGGCATTTTTAACTATGCCTTTGGCGGCTGCAGCAGAATATCAAGTCTTCATATCCCCAAAAGCGTTACTCAGATTCATCCTAATGCATTTATTAATTGCTTTAGCCTTTCGGAGATAACGGTCGACAGCAGAAATCCAAAATATGACAGCCGAAATAATTGCAACGCGATTATCGAAACCGACACCAACACGCTTGTTCTCGGATGCAACACTACCGTAATTCCCAACACGGTAACAGCTCTCGGCGACAGTGCCTTCGAGCATTGTGCGCAAATAGCAAGCATTAACATTCCCAACAGCGTAACAAGCATTGGATATGACGTGTTTGCAAAGTGCTTTAATCTTGAAAGCATTGTTATTCCGGCAAGCGTTACAAGTATCGGCTACAATCTTTTTGATAATTGTCAAAAGCTTTCCGCGATCAGCGTTGCTCCCGGCAACCCGGTATACGACAGCAGAAATAACTGCAACGCGATCATCGAAACCGCTTCAAATAAGCTGTGCTTCGGCTGCAATACTACAGTTATTCCCGGCGACATTGAAAGCATAGGAATAGGAGCTTTCAGGTCAAAGATCGGTCTTACCAGCGTGACTGTTCCGGAGGGCGTAAAAACCATAGAATATGATACTTTTAAAGGCTGCAACGGATTAAAAGAAGTAAACCTTCCGCAAAGTCTTGAGATGATCGGAGAGTCCGCTTTTTCCGACTGTATCAATCTTTCAAAAATCAAAATACCAAACAACGTTAAAACAATCAGAGAATATGCATTTTTGAATTGTTACTCGATAAAGGGCAAGGTCTTGCCTGATAAAGTTGAAGCAGTATACTACGGAGCTTTTGAAAACTGCAACAGCATAACAAGCATTATTGTTCCAAAAAACCTGACAGAAATCAACAACATGGCTTTCAGCGGATGCCGCAGCTTGATAAACATTTGGGTTGACGCTGCAAATCCCGTATATGACAGCCGCGACAATTGCAACGCCGTGATCTATAAGAACAGCAACCGTCTGTTGTTCGGCTGCTGCAACACATATATTCCCGACACTGTTACCGCGATCGATAACAACGCGTTTTATGCGTGCAGAAACCTCAAAAGCATAAATATCCCGGCAAGCGTAACAAGCATTGGATATTATGCGTTTAACCATTGTTTTGATCTTACCGACGTTTATTATTCGGGAAGTCAAAACCAATGGAATCAAATTCCTGCCGCTCTTGACAATTACACCAACTTCTCAACCAACACAAGCCTTGACGCTGCAACCATTCATTTTAACAGCCAAAAGAACAAAACCGGAGACGTTAATCTTGACGGAAGGGTAAATATAAACGACGCCACCTATATTCAGTACTATTTGGCAAGCATAA
This sequence comes from uncultured Ruminococcus sp., assembly GCA_905233145.1. GTDB lineage: Bacteria > Bacillota > Clostridia > Oscillospirales > Acutalibacteraceae > Ruminococcoides. The sequence continues at coordinate 10,882 of CAJODI010000040.1, forward strand.
AAACTTTGAGCGACGAGCAGCTCGAACTTGCAGACATTGATTTCAGCGAAATAGTTGACATAAAGGACGTTACCAGAATGCAAAAGAATCTTGCTTATATTTTATAATTATTTGTATAAATAAGAGCTTTTCAGGCAATACCGCATAATTCTGGTGTACGGATTGTGCGGTGTTGCCTTTATACTTTTTTGATAAAACAATGACCGGAAAACCCGAATAGGTTGCCCGGTCATATTTTTTCCACTAATACTAAACTCATACTGTTCTTAAATAAAATGCTTTAATATTTATAAAAAGTATGGTATAATATATACGGTGATGAAGCAATGACAAGAAAGTATAC
>CAJODI010000041.1 GCA_905233145.1 uncultured Ruminococcus sp.
CACAACTCGTTTTGCGGTTGTTCATCTGAGTACGTGACTATGATACACCCTAAATACGAAAAAGTCAACACTTTTTTCAAAAGTTTTTTTAAATCGGAGCCTTGTTTATATTACACAAGTCAAGAGTGTGTTTTTTGTGCATAATGACGATTAATTTTAATAAGATTAAATTCCTTAAGAAATTGTATCAGTTTCTGCCTGCCTTTTTTTCCCATTTTTCGCCAATTTAAAAATCCGTATATGTCATTTGCCAAAAATGTCAAAAAACATACCGCGACCGAAATATATGCTCTGTTCTCCAGTGAAGCCAAAATCCACAGAACAATCAAAACAATGTCGTTTGCCGCATATCCGATCGCATAATAAGGGCTCCTCCTGAACGTCAAATAAACAGCTAAAAAGCTTGTTGTCACAGATAGGGTGCTTGGAATTATGTTCGCTGTTTTGAAATAAACCAAAATATGATAAAAAATCACCGTGACAAGCAACGCTAAAAGCCAGATAAGGATATGCTCTTTCTTCTTTATTCGATTCACCCTCACCTCTGCTTTGTTGCCCCGATAAGGATTTTTCAGCCACGAAATCAAAGCAACAACCGCCATTGGCGCTGTCATCCCAAGATATGTTATCATTTCACCGTAGTACGAAAAACAAAAAGATATTATTCCGTACATAACGCTGAAAATTATCATTAACACCTGACCAAAAGGATTACCCTTCGCGTTAAAAATCAGGGATGTGACGCCGATCAATGAGGCAGCCGGCGTTAAATAGTTTTCTCTGTCAGTAATAAAAAATGAAGCCAGGATCGCAAGCACCGAACAGCTCCACAAAACAATTTCAGTTTTTTCAAAGTAGTTAAATATCCATAGTATTATTCTTTTCATCATAATCAATCTCCAAAAAACAAGCACCCGACTATACATCTTCAAAGACCTAACGATGTATAATCGAATGCTTGGCATTCGCTACCCGGTGGCAGTTATATTAGTTTTAAATTTTGATTTTGTTGTTGATTGTGCGGTGTTGCCTTAATTATATCACTTTAGCTTGATTTTGTCTATCAGTTAAATAAAACTGCCGGCTAAGAAAAGTTATACGACTGATTTTGCCGTTGGGAACAAAAATCCCGGCTCGGACTAAGCCGAACCGGGATTTTTTAAGGAGATTCTTTAATGAATAAAGCGTAGTGCGCTTGTAGCATGTTAAGGGTTCACTTATATTACCATCCGAACATTCTCTGCCAGATGTCGTTGTCCGAAAGGATATCCTGCTGCTGGTTCTCGCCCTGCTCGGTGAGCTTGCCCGAAGGAACATACTCAGCAAGCGTCAGAGAGATATCAGAGGTTTTGCCGCTGCGGTATACCGTGAACACTACCTTGTCGCCAACCTTGTTGTCCTCAAGAGCCTTGTTCACATCGCTGACAGAAGAAACCTCTGTGCCGTTTACCTTGGTGATAAGGTCGCCTGTCTTGAAGCCTGCCGTGTCGGCATTGGAGCCCTTTGTTACCGAAATAACATAGCAGCCGGTTTCGTTTACGCCGTAGTAGAAGGCGGTTTCCTTTGAGTTGATGTCAACAAGTTGCATACCGAGGTCAACCTTGCCGGTAACGTAGCCGTAGTTTTTGAGGTCGTTGATAATATCGAGAACGTTGTTGATCGGGATCGCAAAGGCAATACCCTCTACCTCTGTAGCGCTGTCCTTGGCGTTGACAACGCCGATAAGCTCGCCGTTTGCGTTAAACAGTCCGCCGCCGGAGTTGCCGGGGCTGATCTGGGCATTGGTTTGGAGAAGCGTCATGCTCTTGTTCTCGATAGTAACCTCTCTTGCGAGCGCGCTGATGATTCCGTCTGTTACGGTTCCGCCCAGCTCGCCCAAGGGGTTGCCGATCGCAACAACGTAGTCGCCTACCGCAAGCGAGGAGCTGTCGCCGAAGGTAGCGGCAGAAAGACCGCTCGCGTCAACCTTGAGAAGCGCGATATCGTTTTCTTCGTCGCTTCCGATCAGCGCGGCATTGTAGCTTGTTGTGCCGTCGCGAAGCGTTACCTTTATATTCTGCGCGCCGTCGATAACGTGGTAGTTTGTTATGATGTAGCCGTCCTCGGAGATTATTACTCCCGAGCCGGCGCCCTGCTGAACATACTGCTGAGCAAAGCTGCCTCTTACAAGCTGCTCTGTGGCAATTTCAACCACGCTGTCGGCTGTCTTTTTTACGATTTCCGAGGTTGTTGCGGCTGAGCCCGAGGATGTGTTAGAGGCTGAGGTGCCCGAGGAAGTTACCTGATTGATCGTCATTCCGCCGTTTGAGGAGCCGGAGCTGAGCTTGTTTGCCAAATAGCCTCCGCCAAAGCCCAGCGCGCCCGAGGCAAGCACTGTCAGCGCGAGTACCGCGGCAACAAAGCCTCTTGAAGCCGGCTTCTTTGGTTTTTTGACCTTTTGCTTTTTTTGCTTTGGAGCCTTTTGAGCGGCAGCCTGCGGATTTGGCTGCTGAGAATATGTGTTTTGATTCTGAGAATATCCCGACGAATAGTTTGGCGCGGCGGAATATTCGTTGTATGCCGATTCGGCTCTGTTTGCCGTGCCGCCCGTCTGAGCCTGAGGATTTGCTGTGTATGCCGCGTTCTGCGCTCCGCCGTAGCCGGAGTAGGCTGAACCGGTATTTTGGTACGCCTGCTGAGCCGAAGAGCTCGAATAAACCGAATCGTAGTTGTTGGGGTTGTGCGAAGCGTCGCGGTTGTTGCCGTTTACGTATGAATGTCTGTATTCGCCCGAGCCGCTGCCCGAATTCCATTCGTAGGAGCCCTCGGCGGGAGTTGTCTGCTGAGCATGGGAGCCTTCTGCCGGTTCCCGGGAAACGCTTTGTGTAGCATTGTTGAAATCATTTTGCGAGGTCTGTGCGTTTTCGCCTTCATAGCTTTGAGAAGTATTGTTTACAGTCTCGTCATTAGGCATTTTATTTTCGTTGTTTTCGTAGTAATCATCGTATAGTTTTGACATGAATAGTCCTCCTTTTCAAAGCGTTTGTTTGCTTTGTTTTTTGATGTTGTAAATATAATAATGCCCCAAAGTGAAAACTGTATGAAGGCAAACTGAAAAATGGAAAAAAATAAGCGGATAGTAACGTGAAATGTTAATTTCACATCAATATCCGCTTAAGGCAACACCGCGCAATCCGTACACCTGAATTATGCGGTATTGCCTTAAATTTATATGATATCAAACAATTATTATGACTCTGCCGCGTGATTCAGCCGCCATAAATCAGTTAAACTGAGAATTGTAGATTTCGCTGTAGAGTCCGCCAAGCTCCATAAGTGAGTCGTGGTTACCGGTTTCTACAATGTTACCGTCCTTCATAACAAAGATCAGGTCGGCGTTTTTGATGGTGGAAAGCCTGTGCGCGATAACAAAGCTTGTTCTGCCGCTTGTCAGAGAATCCATCGCCTTTTGGATCAGGATCTCTGTTCTTGTATCAACGTTACTTGTCGCCTCGTCAAGAATCAGCATAGGCGCGTTTTCGGTCATAGCTCTCGCAATGGTAACAAGCTGCTTTTGACCGGCAGAAAGCGCGCTTTCCTTTTGGATCTCGGTGTCAAGACCGTCGGGCAGGGTTGAAACATAGTGGCTCAGGTTGGTCTCGTCGAGGATCTCTTTGAGCCTGTTTTCGTCAACGTTCTTAAGGTTATAAACGATGTTCTCCCTGAGGGTACCGTTGATGACCCAGGTCTCCTGCAAAATCATGCCGAAGATATCTCTGAGCTCGGAGCGTGACATATCCTTGATAGAAACGCCGTCAACCAAGATATCGCCGCTGGTGATTTCATAGAAGCGCATAAGCAGGTTGACCAAGGTAGTTTTGCCGGCACCGGTAGGACCGATGATAGCAACCTTCATGCCGGGCTTGATCTTACCGGAGAAGTTCTTGATAGTGAGCTTTTTGGGGTCGTAGCCAAAGCATACGTCCCTGAACTCAACCTCGCCGCGAATATGGTTGTGGTCGAGAAGCTGCTTCTTTTCGCCTTCGTCGGGAAGCTCTTCCTGCTCAAGGAAGGTGAATACTCTGTTGCACGCAGCGGTACCGAGCTGGATAGTGGAGCTTGCCTGACCGATCTGAGCCAGAGGCTCCTGAAACAGCGATACGTAAACGATAAAGCCGGTGATAACGCCGATGTCGGAAATCGCGCCGCCGGCAAAGAGCAGACCCGCGACAATCAAAACAGCCGCGTAGGTCAGGTAGGATACAAACTGCATTGCAGGCTCGATAAGGGTACCGATCGCCTGTGAACGGTACAGGATAGAACCGAACAAATCGTTCTTTTCCCTAAATTCCTCTACCTTTTTAGATTCGGCGTTGAACGCCTTGATAACGAGCTGACCGGAATAGTTTTCTTCAACGGTCGCGTTTACCTCACCGAGCAGCTTTTGGTTCTTGTCAAACAAAGGCAGCGCAAACTTGAAGGTAAGACCGATGATGATCAGCATGATCGGCAGAGATGCGACAACAACAAGAGCCATCTGCCAGCAGGCAATGAACATCGCGATGAATACGCCGACCAGCATTACGCCGGACTGAACCAGCATACTGACGGAGTTTTGCAGCGAGGTGCTGAGAATATCTACGTCGTTGGTGATAACTGAGAGGATATCACCGGTTTGGGTGGTGTCAAAGTAGTTAAGCGGCATTTTGTTGATTTTGGAAGAAATCTGCCTTCTTAGATCCTTTGAGAACTTCTGGATAATTGTGTTGAGAATAAAGCCGGAAATAAAGCCGGTGATGAACGCGGTCGCAACATAGAACACGAGAGTCATCGCGTAGAATGTCACGTTTTCCATGTTGATGACAAACGCGCCGTTGACCGCGGTTTTGCCGACAGGTGAAATCTCATTTGTCAGACTTCTGATGGTTCCGGGGGTTAAAATGGTAAAAATTACCGACGCGATCAACAGGACAATCGCAATAATAAAGGGAGCATAATAATTACGGAACGCCTTTACAAGACTGCCCAGCTTGTTCTTTTCCTTAGCAGGAGCTTTGGTGTTTGTACTCATAGTCCCAACTCCTCCTTACTTAGCTGTGATAGCGCGATTTCCTGATAAACAGGGCAGTTTCTGACAAGGTCATAGTGCTTGCCGATACCAACCATCTTGCCCTGATCCAATACGACGATCTGGTCTGCGTCCATAATGGTACCAACGCGCTGCGCGATGATAACTCTTGTGGTGTCGGGCAGCTGCTCGGCAATTCTGCCTCTGACTGTTTTGTCGGTCTTGTAGTCAAGAGCCGAGAAAGAGTCGTCGAAAATCAGAATCTCGGGCTTTGCGGCAACCGCTCTGGCAATGCAAAGGCGCTGCTTCTGACCGCCGGAGAAGTTGGAGCCGCCCTGGGCGACCTCGGAATCATAGCCGTTTCTCTTCTTCAAAACGAAGCCGTCCGCGTCTGCGATTTCGGCAGCCCATCTGACGTCCTGAAGCGACATATCGGAATCCTTGAAGGCGATGTTATCCTTGATGTTGCCTTTGAACAGGAAGCCTCTCTGCGGCGCGTAGCCGATGCGGTCTCTCAAATCCTTTTGGAGAACGTTCTTTACATTTACGCCGTCAACCAAAACCTCGCCTCTGGTGCAGTCCGCCATACGCGGGATCATATTGATGATCGTGGTTTTACCGCTGCCGGTGGCACCGATAAACGCGATGGTCTCGCCCTGCTTTACCTTGAACGAAATGTCGGACACAGCCTCTTTATCCGCTCCGGGATAGGAAAAGCCGACGTTTTTGAATTCGATCGTACCTTTTTCCTTGAAATCAACCGGATTGTCGGTATCCAATACGGAAACCTCATGAACAATGACCTCGTGAACACGTCTTGCGCTGACGCTGGCTCTCGGCCATACAACGATCAGCGTAACCATCAAAACGAAGGACATAATGATCTGGCTTGCGAGCATAACAAACGCGTTGGTCGCGCTGAATGCCTGAGAAGCGGCTTCCATATCCATGCCGTTGAGGACAAATGCGCTTGCCCAAAGGATAGAAAGGGAAAGACCCGTCATAACCATCATAACAAACGGCGTAAAGAAGGACATGGTTCTGCCTGCGAAGATCTGAACCTTGGTGAAGGCGGCGTTGACCTTTTCAAACTTGCCTTCCTGATATTCTTCCGCGTTAAACGCTCTTACAACTCTTACGCCGGTCAGGTTTTCTCTGGAAGCGACGTTGAGCGCGTCGGTGAGCTTCTGAACAATCTTGAATTTCGGCGTGAGCATCATCAGCAGCACGGCAACGGCAACCACAAGGACAGCCAGCCATACAGCGGTGACGATTGTCAGCGAGGTGCTTGCGTACTGCAACAATAGGATGACCGACCACACCATAACAACAGGTGCCAAAAACGCGGTCTTTAGGAATGTGAGCCATGCAAGATGAACGTTCTGCATGTCGTTGGTGGTTCTTGTGATCAAGGACTCGGTGGAGAAGGAGGCAAAGTCCGAAATAGCGAACTCATTGACTCTTTCATACATCCTCTGTCTGATATTGGTAACGCAGCCGGCAGCGGTCGCGCTGGCAACAAAGCGGATAACAACCTCGATTGCCGCCATCAAAATCGCGCAGATGACCATATACAAGCCATACCACCAGATTTCAGCCACACCCTTTTCCCTGCTGGCTTGCACAGCGCCGGTAAGCAGGCTGATGTAGCTTACGATTTGCATCATGAAGAAAACCTCGCCCAGCGTCAGCAAAATGATTGCTATGACTGAGATCCAGTTCTTTGCCTTCATGTTTGTGAAGAGTAATTTGAACATAACATCCCCTCTTTTTTAAAATTTTGCATATTTTAACGGCAAGGCTGCCGTCGTTTCCGATAAGCATTCGGGCTTGTGCGGTTGTTTTCTGCCGAAGGCTCAAAGCACGGCTCGGTTTCCGAAAGCTTTTTGAATACAGCTTGCGCGGAAAATTGCATCCGATATTTGTAATATGTATATTATTTTACCTCAAAGTAAGACAAAAATCAAGTAAAATTAACAAAAAATCTAAAAAAGTGACGGTGGGCACTCTCGCGCCTATCCAAACTGCGCTGATTGCAATAACGGCGGAATCAGGCAAACTCCAAAAAAGCGAATATTAGTGTAAATTCACGATTTCACACTAATATTCGCTTATCCGTCTTTTTAAAAATTCGCAACGCCTTCCCCGGGTTTGGGCTGCTCCTTGGGAATAATATTCTTTTTGACCTTGATTTCATCAAAGGTTTTTTTAAACGACACCCTGCCCGCAAAGCGGCTTCCGCAGCCCCTGCACTCAAAGTCGGCTGTAAAGCTTTTGTTGCGGCGTTTCCATTTTGTCACGCGCGCGGCGCGTCTGCCGCAGTTTTCGCAAAAGAACCTGAGCTGAGCCTTGTCGATTTGAGGGTCGCTGAGGTCGGAGATGTAGTGAGCTTTAAAGGTGATCCTGTCATAAAAGCTTTCGCGGTCCGCGTCCTGAATATACGGCGCGATCGGATTTTGCGCGGCAAGCTCGTTTATGCACTTAAGGCTGAGCACCGCGTCGGCAACGGCCCTGTGCTGATTGTCCTCGCAAAACTCCACGCCCAGCTTTTCGGCGCACGCCGAAAGACCCATCTGCGCCGACTTGTCGTAAAGCCCCATTGATTTTTCACAGTACTCCTGAATATTGCAGTAGCTGTGCAAAAACGTGATATGTCTGTCGCCGAAAAAGCAGTGAAAATTTTCTATCAGCGCGTGAATATCCGAGGTGCTCCATGTCATGATCACGCAGTTTTCCGCAAACTTAGTGAATTTTTCAACCGCCTCGGCAAACGGCACGCCTTCCTTTAGCTCGTCAAGGCTCAGCCCTGTCAGCTCTTTGACCCTTGAGCAAAGCCTTTTGCCGATTTGGGGCTTTATCAGCGTTGAGAAGGTGCCGGTAATATTGAGCTCGCCGTCAACCTTTACCGCGCCGAACTCGATTATTTCATTTATATATCTTTGTTCCTTTTTGTAGAACGCGGCGTTCCATTCCAAATCAAGAATAACATAGTTCATTTTTTACAACTCATTTTTTGCGAAACGCCTGCTTCATTCTCAGCTCGTGCGACAAAATCCTTTTTCTCATCCTTATGCTCTCGGGCGTCACCTCGACCAGCTCGTCGTCCGCGATAAATTCAAGGCACTGCTCCAGCGACATTTGGCTTGGCGGAGTGAGCTTGAGCGCGTCGTCCGAACCCGAGGCACGGGTGTTTGTGATGTGCTTTTTCTTGCAGACATTAACGGTGATGTCCTCGGACTTGGGGCTTGCGCCGACGATCATTCCCTCGTAAACCGGAACGCCTGCGCCGACAAAGAGCCTGCCGCGCTCCTGGGCGGCATACAAGCCGTAGGTCACGGTCTCGCCGGTCTCAAAGGCGATGAGCGAGCCCTGGTGACGGGTGACGATCTCGCCCTTAAAGGGCTCGTAGCCGTCGAACACATGGTTCATTATACCGTTGCCGTTGGTGTCGGTCAAGAACTCGGGGCGGTAGCCCATAAGACCGCGCGCCGGGATCCTGAATTCAATGTGAGTAACTCCGCCGTCGCGCGTACCCATGTTGACAAGCTCAGCCTTGCGCGAGCCGAGCTTTTCCATGACCGCGCCCACATAGCTGTCGGGAACCTCGATTATCAAAAATTCCATTGGCTCGTGGAGCTTGCCGTCGATCGTTTTGGTGATAACCTCGGGGCGCGAAACCTGGAACTCATAGCCCTGTCTGCGCATGGTCTCAATCAATATCGAAAGGTGCAGCTCACCCCTGCCCGAAACCTTGAAGGTGTCGGTGTTGTCGGTCTCCTCGACCCTGAGGGCGATGTTGGTTTCTGTCTCCTTGAAGAGCCTGTCGCGGATATTGCGCGAGGTGACGTATTTTCCCTCTCTGCCGGCAAAGGGAGAATTGTTTACAATAAAGTTCATTGTAACGGTCGGCTCGTCGATCTTTACGAACGGAAGCGGCTCAACGCAGTCGGGCGCGCAGATGGTCTCGCCTATATTAAGCTCCTGGATCCCGCTGACGCAGACTATGTCGCCCAGCTCGGCTGAGTCACATTCGATTCGCTTTAGCCCCTCAAACTGATAGAGCTTCGCTATCCTGACGTTCTTGGTTGTGCCGTCGGCATGACAAAGCACAGCGGTCTGACCGTTTTTTGCCCTGCCTCTTTCAACTCTGCCCACGCCGATCCTTCCCACAAAACTGTCGGCGTCTATATTGGAAATCAAAATTTGAAGTCCGCCGTCAAGCTCTCCCCTCGGAGCCGGGATCTCGTTTACGATCGCCTCAAAAAGCGGCTTCATGTCGTTTGACAAATTGTTGTAGTCCTCGCCCGAAACTCCGTCTCTTGCCGAGGCGTAGATGACCGGAAATTCAAGCTGATCGTCGTCTGCGCCCAGCTCGATAAACAGGTCGAGCACCTCGTCAACTACCTCCTCGGGTCTTGCGCCGGGGCGGTCGATCTTGTTGAGCACGACAAGCGGCTTTTTGCCCAAGCCCAAAGCCTTTTTGAGCACAAAGCGAGTTTGCGGCATACAGCCCTCGAACGCGTCCACAAGCAGAACAACGCCGTCTACCATCTGCAAAATCCGCTCTACCTCTCCGCCGAAATCGGCGTGGCCGGGGGTATCGACAATATTGATCTTGATGCCCTCGTACATGACCGCGGTGGGCTTTGACAAAATGGTGATGCCCCTCTCGCGTTCAAGGTCGTTTGAGTCCATTACCCTTTCCTCAACGTTCTCGTTGGCTCTGAAAACGCCGCTCTGTCTGAGGAGCTGGTCAACAAGAGTTGTTTTGCCGTGGTCAACGTGAGCAATGATCGCAATATTTCTTAAATCTTCTCTTACGTCCATAAAATATTCTGTTCCTCCAAAGGCTTTATATATATACATATTATACCATTGCTCCGCGGCTAATTCAATTTGTAAAATACATCACCTTTTATATCATTGGACAGGAGATTTTGAAAGTTTTTCCCAATATTATCACGGCAAAATAAAAAAACCGACAGAAAAACGCTGATTATTGCACGGAGAAGCGTAATTTTTTCTTTACATATTATAAAGATTGTTATATAATTAACATAAATGTATTGCAGTTTAGTTTAGAAAATAATCATTCCGGCTGTGATCAAGCAAAATTATGGAGGTATTATTATGGGCTACACAATCGCGCAAAAAATAATCAAAGAGCATCTTGTGTGCGGCGAAATGACTGTCGGCAGCGACGTCGGTCTCAAAATCGACCAAACGCTCACCCAGGACGCAACGGGAACCATGGCATATATCGAATATGAGGCTATGGGGATCCCCAGAGTAAAAACCGAAAAGAGCGTTGCCTACATTGACCACAACACTCTTCAGACCGGCTTTGAAAACGCCGACGACCACAGATTTATTCAGTCCGTCTGCAAAAAGCACGGAATTTATTTTTCACGTCCCGGCAACGGAATCTGTCATGCTGTTCACGTCGCGAGATTCGGCAAACCCGGCAAACTCAGCATGGGAGGAGACAGCCACACGCCGCACGGAGGCGCAATCGGTATGCTGTGCATTGGAGTCGGAGGTATGGACATCGCTACGGCCATGACGGGAGTCCCTATGAGACTCAAAATACCGGAAGTAATCAACGTGAGACTCTCAGGAAAATTACAGCTAGGTTGCAACGCGAAAGATGTCATCCTCGCTCACAGCGAGGGCCTGGGTGCCGCCACGACTGGCGGGATGGATGACTTGTCGCAGAAGGTTGGTTTTGTCAGCCCAGAGCCCCATTGCCACGGAGAAGATCGCCACCGCCGCAAGCCCCATGCGCGACTTCCGCCAGAGACCAGAGAACGCGACTCGAATCTTCTTGAGGATCTTTGCCGCCGCGGCCACGCCGACTATCGCAAGCAATGCGGAAAGACAGGCCTGCGCAAGCAAGCCTTGGAAT
>CAJODI010000042.1 GCA_905233145.1 uncultured Ruminococcus sp.
TTTATCGCAATTAAATTATACATCGAAAGCACTAACCGGGCAACCCTTTCGGGTTACCCGGTCTTGTTTTTATTTGGGGCTTAGTGCGACAGCCTCTTTATTCTTTTTGAAATATTTTTATCGCCTTTGAAAAATAAAACAGGAACAATACGCTTTCAATTATACTAAGTGTGCTGTCTATTATTCCGAGAACAGAAGATTCTACGGTTGCGGAATTGTCATCCAAAATCAGGATAACTACGCTTACGCAGGTGCGAATTACGAAAATAGTGATGATAACTGCATAAATTACGCCGCCTGTTTTATCCATTTCAGGATGACCGAGCTGTATGCTGAGACTGCGTATTCCATCAAGAATATAAATCTCAGACAACATAGTCGTCAAAATTATCAGCAGCTCAGAGATGCTTGAAACCTCTTTGTTGAACATAAAAACCAGACTTCCGACAGATAAAACCAAAGTGATTACAATTGAGTAAAAAGCTATTTTAAAATTGGCGTCCTCCTTGCTTGCTCTGCGCAGACCGATGAAACAGAAAACATAACTGGATATACGGACAGCCAAAAATATCAGCATTACGGCTAATAAATATCTGACAATCGGATAACCGGTATCTTCAATGGAAATATTCAAATTGTAAGCTAATATCACGAGGATGAATAAAAAAATTATCATAGCTTCGCTTGCAAGCATTAATGTCTGATTCACAATAAAGTTTTTTATGCTGTGATATGTTCTGGGAAAAGTCATAAAATTGCTCCTTAAGGCTGCGTCGCATAAATCGCTGCGCACGCATTGTCTGTATATTGTTCAGTCAGACTGCCAAAGCCAGTATGCGAACTGATTATTTGAGCATTCTGAAGAAAATCTGAATTCATATATAATTTTAAGTGAAAAAGTGTTTTTTGTCAATGCAAAGTTTACATAAATTTTAAAGATACACTTGATTTTATAGTGTATTTTGGTATAATAATAAATATAAAGTAATAGTAACGTATTTTTGACGGAGGAACTTGTGAATATAGTTAGCCGAATACAGCAAAAAATTAAATCATTCGATTTCAGTTGGATGATTCCCACAGGCTTTGGTATTTCATTAACGCTTTTGATTGCGGGTATTGTTCTGCTCCTGCTCAGGGGCTTTGATAATATGGAAAACGGCTGGATTTTCAGCATTGGCTCAGATCTTTTCTGTATGGCAATCGGCATTATGCTTTCGTTCAGCTGTGTTCTTAATTACAAAAACCGCAACGAACATACGCGCATATTTGTAATACTGCTGACGATCAGCTCGCTTTCGCTGTTTTTTGACGAAGCCGTTTGGCTGGTCCAGGGAATCGCGCAGCTCAGAAACATAAACCTGGTCGTGAATGTTTTGCATTATTTGATAGGCGTAGAGCTTGTGTATCTTTTTTGGCAGTACATACGCCGCGTCCTAAAAATGGAAAACAGCCTGATGGAAACGGCGGACGGTATTTTGAATCTGCTTTTGATACCATCGTTTCTTTTGTGCGCGGTCAATTTATTCTATCCGTTTTACTTTACAATTGATGAAAACGGCTTTTATGCGCGCTCAGACAAATGGTACATAAGTCAGGTTTATATCTGCTTCGCGTTGCTGATTGTAATTCTGGAGCTGCTTATGTCGCAGGCGTCCAAGCGCGACAGGATGGTGGCGATCTCTTTTATCGCGATCCCGGTTTTGAACCAGTTTTTAACGGGTATGCAGTATGGGATTTCCACATTGTATGCCTCGATGCTTGTGGCAATTGTGCTGATATACGGCGTGCTGTTCGCCGACCGCGAAAAGAAGATTTCCACCACGGAAACGGAGCTGGGCGTAGCCACGCGGATTCAGGCGGATATGCTGCCCAACGAATTTCCGTTTTTGCCTGAACGCAGTGAGTTTGACCTGTACGCCTCTATGAATCCTGCCAAGGAGGTCGGCGGAGATTTTTACGATTTCTTTATGGTGGACGACAACCATCTGGCACTTGTCATGGCAGACGTGTCGGGCAAGGGAATACCTGCCGCTCTGTTTATGATGTCGTCAAAGATTTTAATTAAAAACCATGTCATGACAGGAAGCTCGCCCGGAACTGTTTTGCGTGCGGTAAACAATCAGATTTGCGAGAATAACCGCGAGGATATGTTCGTCACGGTATGGCTGGGAATTTTGGATTTGCGCGACGGCACCTTGGTGAGCGCCAACGCCGGTCACGAATACCCGATACTCAAAACGCCGGACGGAGATTTCGAGCTGATCAAGAGCAAGCACAGCTTTGTTTTAGGCGGCATGGAGGGAATAAAATACCGTGAGAGCGAGATGGTTTTGCAGCCCGGCTCAAAGCTGTTTTTATACACCGACGGCGTTCCGGAGGCGGAAAACCAAAACGAAGAGCAATACGGCTACGATCGGTTTCTTTCGGCACTTAACAGCAAAAAGGACGGCACGCCCGAAGAACTGCTTGACGCTGTGAAAAAAAGCGTAAAAGGTTTTGTAAAGGATTATATTCAGTTTGACGACCTGACAATGCTTTGTGTGCATTATACGGGAGAGAAAGGAGAAATCATATGAAGGAACTGACAGTTGAAGCGGCTGTTGAAAATATCGAGGTCGTAACCGATTTTGTCAACGGGGAACTTGAAAAGCTTGACTGTCCGCTAAAGGCTCAAACTCAAATTGACATTGCCATTGACGAGCTGTTCGGCAATATCGCGCGGTATGCCTATACGCCGGATATCGGCAAAGCTACCGTTCAGTTCGCGGTGGAGGAAAATCCGCTGGAGGTGACCATAACCTTTATCGACAACGGAGTTCCGTTTAATCCGCTGGAAAGCCCAAATCCCGATGTTCATCTTTCGGCGGAAGAAAGACCAACCGGCGGACTTGGTATTTTTCTTGTAAAAAAATCAATGAACCTGGTTGAATACAAATATGAAAACGGACAGAACATCTTAAGAATCAAAAAAAATATAGGCAATACCGCATAATTCAGATGTGCGGATTGCGCAGTAAGATTTTTCGGCAGAGTGTTCAAATAATCAGTACGCATACTGACGTATGGATGCTGATTTTTGGGCACTATGACGAAACAATATTCAAACAAGGCGTGCGCCGTGAATTGTGCGGTATTGGCTAAAAATATCTGCACACCCGAATTATGCGGTATTGCCTTAAATACAAAAGGAGTATATAGTATGAATCTTAAAAGAAAAACCGACAAATCCACAATGACCGTTGCTGTAAACGGAAGAATTGATACCGCTACCGCGCCCGAATTTGAGCAGGGAGTTAAGCCGTATCTCGACGGCGTTACCGAGCTTGTTCTCGATTTTGCCGAAGTCAACTACGTTTCTTCGGCAGGTCTGCGCGCGCTGCTTTCTTTGCACAAAATTATGATGAAGCAGGGCTCAATGAAGCTTGTAAACGTAAACGAAGAGGTTTGCGATGTTTTTGAAGTAACAGGATTTGACGAAATATTAACTTATAATGAATAAAAGGTGAGCGCATGACTATTATTGAATTGCTTGAACAGTATACAAAAGAAAAGCCAAACGCAACGATTTTGTTTGACGAGGCACAGCCCAAGGGTATTACATACGCTCAGCTGGATGATTTCAGTGGCAGGGTTTATGCGTATCTGACGGAAAAGGGTATAGGCAAGGAAGATTTTGTTCTTATCAATCTGCCGCGCGGTATCATGCCTATCATCGCTATGATCGGAGTGTGGAAAACCGGCGCTGCATGGGCGTTGGTTGAGGACACCTACGCTCCTGACAGAATCGCGTTCATTCGCGAGGACTGCGGCTGCAAGACCGAGATAAATTCCGAGGTCTGGGATATAATTATGAACACCGAGCCCAAGAAGGGCTATGTTACTCCCGACGATCACGACGCGGCGTATGCTATTTACACCTCGGGTACTACCGGCAACCCCAAGGGCGTGCTTCATGAGTACGGCAACCTAAAGCGTGCTATTGATTCGATTCAAATCAACGGCAAAACCCCCTTTACCTCCGACGACAGAATCGCGCTGCTTGCTCCGATGAACTTTGTAGCCTCGGTAATTGTTATTCTAAAGGCGCTGAGCATTTTCTGCGGAAAAACCTTTGTCGTAAGCTACGCCACAATTAAAAACCCGATGGCTTTAAAGCTGTTTTTTGTTGAAAAGCGCATTAGCATTACCTTCCTTACGCCGTCGTATGTCCGTATGCTCGGCAACCAGACGGGTCCGTTCCTGCGCATGCTGTTTGTAGGAAGCGAACCTGCCAATAACGTGTACAACAAAAACGTTGACCTTATTAACATTTACGCGGCTTCCGAGAGCGGCTTTGCGGTCGGCGTTTTCCAAATTGACAAATCCTACGAGACCTGTCCTGTCGGCAAGCCTGAAATTGACTGTAAAATTATCCTTATCACTGAGGACGGAAAGGAAGCCGAGGACGGCGAGATCGGCGAGCTTTGCTTTGAAAATCCGTATGTGCGCGGTTATATGAATCTGCCCGAGGAAACCGAAAAAGCATTCCAAAACGGTATTTATCACACCGGCGACCTTGCCCGCAAGGACGAAAACGGCAACTATGTTCTGCTCGGACGCTCAGGCGATATGATTAAAATTAACGGCAACCGTATTGAGCCTGCCGAAATTGAGGCTTCTGTCAAACAGGTTCTCGGCATTGACTGGGCAGCCGCACGCGGCTTTGAAGAAAACGGCAAGAGCTACCTCTGCGCATACTATACTGCCGACGTTGAAGTTGACAACGAAAAAATGCGCGAGGAGCTTTCAAAACGTCTGCCGTACTATATGATTCCCGCCTACTATATCAAGATAGACAAGGTTCCGCTAAAGCCCAACGGCAAAATGGACAGAAAGGCTCTGCCCAAGCCGGATGCTTCCAACTTTAAAAACGACTACACCGCGCCCGAAAACGAAACTCAGCAAAAGCTCTGCGACGCTATGGCAAGGGTTCTCAAGCTCGAACAGGTTGGCATTAACGACGACTTTTATGAGCTTGGCGGCGACTCTTTGGGATCAATCAGACTTATTACCGAAAGTGAACTGCCGGGACTAAATTCAAGCGAGATTTTCCGCGGCAGAACACCCAAGAAAATTGCTGAGCTTTACGAAGAAAATCATGCAAACGACGACGGAGAGGATCCCGAAATCAAGAACGCGCGCTCGATGAAGCACGACCATCCGCTGACGGTTGAACAGCTCTATATGGTTGACTATCAGCTTTATACTCCGAAGTCTACAATGTATAATTTGTTCACGATGATGAGAATGGACAAGGATACGTTTGATATGCAGAAGATGGCTGACGCTATGCACGACGCTATCCGCAGTCACCCTGCGCTGCTCACCACCTTCCACTTCAACGATGACGGCGACATTATTCAACGCTATACCCCCGAGGTTCTCAGAGATATTCAGGTTGAAAAGCTCAGTGAATTTGAGTTTGATACCCTCAAAGACAACCTTGTTCAGCCATTTAAGATAATCGGCGGCTGTATGCATCGCTGCCGTGTGTTTGAAACCGAAAAATACGGCTACATCTTCTTTGACGTTCACCACACACTGTTTGACGGCACGTCGCTAAAGCTGTTTATGCAGGACGTAGGCAAGTCGTTTATGGGAATTCAGCCCGATCCGGATTTGTATTACCTAATCCTCCAAAAACGCGAGGAAGAACAGGAAACCGATTTTTATCAGGAGAGCAAGAAATATTTTGAGGATCGTTTCGAGGGCGTTGAATGGTCAAGCTATCCCGAAACCGATCACGATTCGCGTGAAAACGAAATGGGCGAGGTGCTCGCGCCGCTCGGAATTGAGCAGCCGCAAATGAAGGCTATGGAACGTTGCTACCGCATCAGCCGCAACGAGTTCTTTATTTCAGCACTTGCGCTCGCGATTTCGATTTATAACAAAAAAAACGATATCAAGCTCTGCTGGATTTACAACGGCAGAGAGGATTTAAACGCCATGAGCTCTGTCGGACTGTTATTCCGTGAGCTGCCCGTCGGTATCCGCTTCAATAAAAATATGACTCTGCGTGAGCTGTTTTCCGAAGTTCATGAGCAGGTTCAAAAGGGAATTGAGCACAGCTGTTATCCGTATGTTGATCTCAACAACCAGGCCGGTACCGGCAGCGAAGCAGCGTATCTGCTCTATCAGCAGGATATCCGTGACATGGGCGGAATGGAAGGCATGAATGTCGAAACGATCGACATCCGCCAGAATCAGGCGGCGTCACAGACGATCCTCGATATGGAGATCCTCGACGGAGAGGACGGCCTTGAGATGATGATGGACTATACCTCAAGCCTGTATGATGAGGACAGCATGGACGAATTCAAGGATATCTTTATCAGAGTGGCTCAAGGCTTGGTTACTCATAACTCACAGAACGATGTTACCATAGGCGAGCTGCGTGATAAATACAGCAGCAACAAAGGTTTCTTTGAATCAATTATGGCTATATTCAGAAAGAAAAGATGATTTTTAACATGAAAAATGAAGAGCAGATCGTGATTCGCCACCGCTACGGAGTCAATAATCCCGTAACAGGCGAGTACGGCGAGTCACTTGCCGCTCATTGTAAAAACGGAACTTTTGTCGGCGGCAGAGCCGGCAGTGTCCTTGTGTTCAAGGGCGTTCCCTTTGCAAAGCCACCTGTCGGAGATTTGCGCTGGAAGGCTCCTCAGCCTGTTGAAGACTGCGACGGCGTGTTTGAGGCGTATTACAACGGAAAAACCCCGATTCAAACTGAATGGCAAACCGAAAAAGCGTCCTATTATCCTCAGGGAGAGGACTGTCTGTATCTGAATATTTGGCTTAATGAAGCCGACAAAACTCAAAATAAGCCCGTTATGGTTTTCTTTCACGGCGGCTCCTACGGTTGGGGAGGCACTGCGGATCCGATTTATGACGGAGCGAATTTTGTCGGCAGACAAAGCGACATTGTTCTTGTTACAGTCGGCTACCGCGTTGGGCTGATGGGCTTTGTCGATTTCAGCGGAGTCATTGGGGGAGAGGACTTCCCCGATTCACCAAACCTCGGTCTGCTCGATCAAATTGAGGCATTACGCTGGATCCAAAAAAATATACATGCTTTCGGCGGAGATCCCGATAATGTGACGATTTTCGGGGAGTCCGCAGGCGGCGGAAGCGTTTCGCTGCTGCCGATTATTCCGTGCGCAAAGGGTTTGTTTAAGCGCGTTATTGCCGAGAGCGGATCAGTGGCACTCACTTATTCAAAGGACGAATGCCGCGCGTTTACCAAAAAGCTGCTTAAAGAAACCAAAGCTAAATCCATGCAGGATTTGATGAATTTAACGGAGGATGAGCTTAAGCGCGTCAACGAAAAGGTCAACAACATCAATAATTTTCCGCAGCGCGACGGCAGGCTGATTCCGATAAATCCGTATTTTTCTTACAAAAACGGAGAGAGCCTTGGCGTTGACATAATGATTGGCACCAATTCAGACGAGATGAATTACTGGATCGGCGAAATCGGCAGCCTTGCGTATTACCGCTTTACAATGTCCGTGAAGTTTGAAAATGATATGAAGATTTTGAACCGGGAGGAAAAAAAGCGGGTAAAGCATTTTATGGACGATCTGAAATGCAGCCGCCTGTGGCAGATGACGGAGTTTTATAACGAGTTGATGTTCCGCCTGCCGGCGATTTACCAGGCTGAGGAACATGCCAAAAACGGCGGAAAGGCATATATGTATTACTGGACAGTGCCTTCCTCAATTCCTCACCGCAAGGCGTGTCATGCTGTAGAGCTTGCCTATGTGTTTGGAAATCTTGAAGAAACTATCTACACAGGCGAACGTGCCGATGAAAGAATCTCTGACGCAGTTATGCAGATGTGGACTAATTTTGCGCGGACGGGCAACCCGTCTACCGATGAAATCAAGTGGAAACAGTATGACGAAAATGAGCGCGCTTCGCTGGTTATATCCGAAAGACCGCACATTTCAAACGACATTTTGTCAAAACAGCGCAAGCTGCTTTCTCCGCTGATCAAAAGGATGATAAATCCGTCTTATTCATCGCTTGATTTTAATGTTCCCTTTGTACACAAGATGATTGCCGGCGGTTTACTTGCCGTTTCAGGCTTGGCGGCAGCGGCATATTTTACAATAAAGCTGCTTGATGATTAACAGCATATAATTGAGTAGGAGGCTGCCCGTTAAATTGAGCAGCCTCCTATTTGAATCATAGTGATTTCGTATCAAGGTACTTTTAGTGTGGCAACCTTAACAGATTTTGATTATGCGGC
Organism: uncultured Ruminococcus sp.; assembly: GCA_905233145.1. Lineage (GTDB taxonomy): Bacteria > Bacillota > Clostridia > Oscillospirales > Acutalibacteraceae > Ruminococcoides. Next base: position 8,297 of record CAJODI010000042.1, read on the forward strand.
GTTGCCAAAACTTTAGCGGAGTACAATTAATTGCCGTTTGGGTTGTTATATTAAAAATATTTTTTGCGATATGAATTTTCATAAATTTTACGAAAGCCTTAAAAAAGCTTGATTTTCGACAGTAAATATTTTATAATTATATATCATCAAAAACATAGGAGGAATATGTATGCAGGGAAATGTCAGACCTGAGACTATGGAAAGAATAACAACTCCCGAGCTTGCCAACGCTTTTATTGACGAGCAGGTAAAGGAATTAAGAGACCAAATTGGTGACAAGAAGGTGCTGCTGGCACTTTCCGGAGGCGTAGACAGCTCTGTTGTCGCAGCGTTGCTGATTAAGGCGATCGGACAGCAGTTAGTTTGTGTTCACGTAAACCACGGACTTCTCCGTAAGGGAGAGCCGGAGCAGGTTGTCGAGGTGTTCCGCAACCAGATGAACGCCAACCTCATTTATGTAGACGCCGTAGATCGCTTCCTTGATAAGCTTGCAGGCGTTGCAGAGCCGGAGAAAAAGAGAAAAATCATCGGCGCAGAGTTTATCCGTGTTTTTGAGGAAGAAGCCAGAAAGCTTGACGGCATTGAGTTTCTTGCCCAGGGTACGATTTATCCTGATATTCTCGAAAGTGACGGCGTAAAGGCGCACCACAATGTCGGAGGACTTCCCGAGGATTTACAGTTTGAGCTTGTTGAACCGGTTAAGCTTCTCTTTAAGGATGAAGTAAGAGTTGTCGGCAAGGCTCTCGGTTTGCCGGACAATATGGTATTCCGTCAGCCGTTCCCGGGTCCCGGTCTTGGTGTTCGCTGCCTTGGCGCAATCACAAGAGACAGACTTGAAGCAGTTCGCGAAAGTGACGCGATCCTCCGCGAGGAATTTGCCAAAAACGGCTTAGAGGGCAAGGTTTGGCAATATTTCACCGCTGTACCCGACTTTAAATCAGTCGGCGTAAAGGACGGAAAGCGTACCTTTGCGTACCCCGTCATCATCCGCGCCGTCAATACCACCGACGCAATGAGCGCTACCGTTGAAAATGTTCCATTTGAGCTTTTGCAGCACATCACAAAGAGAATTACCACAGAAGTAGAAAACGTAAACCGTGTCCTCTACGACCTCACTCCCAAGGCTCCGGCAACAATAGAGTGGGAATAAGGCAAAACCGAGAGGGAACCGCATAAACAGTGGCTTTTTGAGTGGTTAGCGTTAAGAATGATAGCAAAATGATAGCACCCTCAAAAGCACCTTTATTCTAAGGTTTATTCCGGTTTGCAGGTACAATTATATAATAAAAGTTTAGGCATTACTGACTTGTTGCAGTCGGTAATGCCTTTTTTGTGCTTATTGATTTTTCAGTTTGTTCTCAAATGCTTCCAACATAGCGTTATTCAGGTCATCTGACGGCAGCTTTACATATTCGCTGTCAGTGTCATATTTAGGATAGTTATAGCGCCACTCGTCATACTCTTCCTTGGTTATCTCTCCGGTTTTTAGTTTGGCGCTTTGCTCTGCCCACGCCTTTACTGCCCAAAGAACAGAAGCGTTTGAAAAACTCAGCTTGGTTTCTCCGTCCTTTTCTTCGGCTTGTAAACCGTAGATATCCTCAAGTGCGAATAAGGTATGCATTAACCCAAGCTCTGAGTCAATGTCGGGAACATCCAACGCAAGAGGTGAAACATCTAACGCTTTTGCAAGCTCCTTTGTAATATCTGCTTTCGGAGTTCTTGTGCCTGATTCATACTGAGCGATTCTAATGTCAGCAGTTTTTTCGGGAAATCCGATAAGCTGACCGAGATACTTTTGTGTGAAATTCTTTAAGTTACGAATGTATTTGATTCTTTCGCCGATAGCCATTTCAAATCACCTCAAATAATATGATACACATAGTATAGCATATATGTTTAGTGCTTGTCAACAAAAATTAAACAAAAAAGTTTTATTTTTTCTAACTCAATCTGCTTGACTTAATCATATGTGTTTAGTATAATAGAAACAGACTAAGCAATATAGTTTAGTTGTCTGTCACATATCACAGTAAAGGTATGTCCGCCCGGGCGAATCGGTTGGCGGTCAGAAAGTATTCCGACACGAAATAAATTGTAATTTACTATGAAAGGGGGTTTGTCTATGTCAGGAACTATGTTTATGCGAGTGAGTGAAGTTGCGGAGGAATTGGGCGTATCCGAATCTTACGCATACAAACTCATTCAAAAGCTGAATAAAGAGCTAAAGGCGACCGGATGCCTTACACTTCCGGGAAGAATTGACCGTAAATTCTTTCACGATCATATTTATGCGACCAGAACAAATAGTGAAAAGGAGTGATGTGTAAATGGGCGCATTTAAAGATAAGAAAAGCGGAAGCTGGTATGTTCAATTCCGCTATACAGATTGGCAGGGTAAACGCCAACAAAAGCTTAAGCGTGGGTTTGCAACAAAGCACGAAGCGCTGGAGTAGGAACGTGAGTTCCTATTGCAGAAAC
>CAJODI010000043.1 GCA_905233145.1 uncultured Ruminococcus sp.
TTTTGAGCTTTTCGCCTTGCCTTGCGGGCGGCTTTTCCCTCAACAACGCAAGAGCTATTATACATCTTTCCGCTCGCTTTGTCAACACCTTTTTTGAAAAAATTTCAAAAAAATTACAATTCTTAAACCGCTGTATTTTTATTTGAATATTTTTTTATTAAAAATCATTTTTATTCATTTTATACAGCGTTATTTCACAAATTTACATCAGCGAATTGCCCAATCCGCTGCCTCTTTGATTGTTTATTTTAAACAAAGTTTGCAAAACTTACAAAAAAACAGTGGATTTTTTTGAATTTTATGTTATTATAATAGAAACGATATATTAATGTAGGTTTTATTTTTATTTTCTTCGGAGGTGACGGCATGAGCTGTAACAAAATAATCACTATCACAAGACAATATGGCTCGGGCGGTCACGATATCGGTCAACTTCTTTCGGAAAAGCTGGGTATCAAATTCTATGACAAAGAGCTTATATCTCTTGCCGCAAAGGAAAGCGACGTGGATCCGGAGATTTTTGAACAGGCTGATGAAAAGCCGACGAACAGCCTTCTTTATTCTCTTTCAGTCGGACTGTATAACTACGGAAACGGCTTTGGGTCGATGGGCGATTTGCCTGTGAACGACAAGCTGTATATCGCGCAGCACAAGGTTTTGAAGGATTTAGCTGAAAAAGAACCGTTTATTGTTGTGGGCAGATGCGCCGACTATGTTTTAAAGGATTATCCGAATGTTATAAAGGTATTTATCCATGCGGACTTGGAAGTAAGGATCAAGCGTGCGCTGCAGGAATACGACATTGAACCGGCAAGGGCAAAACACGCTGTTGTTAAAGCCGATAAAAACAGGGCAAATTACTACAGCTTTTATTCAGGACAAAAGTGGGGTCAGGCTGACAACTATGATTTGTGTATTAATACAACGCATTTATCCATAGAGCAAGCCGTAGATGTCATTATAAATTATGTGAAGGTACTTGAAGAAGAATAGTTTTCATATTCTCACTTTTCCCGAATATACTGTATTGTTTATCATTATTTTAGTGCGGGAGGTGTGAAAATTGATAATCATTATGGATATTGATGATTTTATCTTTGAAAACGAAGAATGGCATCAAAGCGAAAGATAGTTTTATCAGGTTTTCTTTAAGGCAATACAGGTCTTATTGAAAATTTAGTAAAATACATTTTGCATATAATAAATTTACCGGAGTCGAATTATTTGACTCCGGTGTTTTTTTATCGGATAGGTGCCCACCGGCACTTATCTGTTATCTACTCTTTCGGGATAAAGGTCGTGATTTGCAAGCCTGTCCCATGCGAGCCTTTCGTATTTGGTATCGGGCGCGCCGTAGTTGCAGTAGGGGTCGATAGAAAGTCCGCCGCGAGGCAAAAATTTTCCCAAAACCTCAATATATTTCGGCTTCATCAGCCTTATCAAATCCTTCATTATAATGTTTATACAATCCTCGTGAAAGTCGCCGTGATTTCTGAAGCTGAAAAGATAGAGCTTCAGCGACTTGCTCTCAACCATAAGTTCGCCCGGGATATACGAAATATATATGTGCGCAAAGTCCGGCTGACCGGTTATCGGGCATAGGCTAGTGAATTCCGGGCAGTTGAATTTTACAAAATAATCTTTTTCCGGGTGCTTGTTCGGAAAAAACTCCAAAACCTCCGGCGCGTAATCCGAGGGATATTTTGTGTTGTTATTCCCCAGCAAGGAAATATTTCCAAGCTCATTTTCAATTCGGCTCATTCCAAAGCTCCTTTCAGCGCAGGGTCTTGAACTCCGTTTGCGGCAAAAGCCTTTGCCCTGTCGCGGCAGGTTCCGCAAACTCCGCACGGCTTTTCTCCGCCGGCATAGCAGCTCCATGTAAGCTCAAACGGCACTCCAAGCTCAAGACCTTTTTTTACGACCTCCGCCTTGCTCATACCTATAAAAGGAGCAGCCACCTTTAGCTGTTTGCCGCTGCCGATAAAAATCGCGGTATTTATCGCGTTGTTAAATTCCTCGCTGCAATCCGGGTAAGCATTGCCCGCGGCGTCGTCGCTGTGCGCTCCGTAATAAACCTCAGAACAGCCCTCAGACAAAGCCACGCTTGCCGCAGCCGACAAAAACAAACCGTTTCTAAACGGAACGTAGGTTGAAACCGGCTTGCCGTCTGAAGCTTCAAGCTGCTTTGCATAGTCTTCGGCAGGAATTTCTTTGTTTGAGCCTGAAAGAAGCGAGCAGTCAGAGCCCTCAAAAACAAGTGCAAGATCTATACTTTTTTGCCGTACTCCATAGTGAGCGGCAAGCTTATTTGCGGCTTCGAGCTCGCGGCTGTGCTTTTGACCGTAGCTCACCGACAGAACGAGAACGTTTTCCGCGCCGTGCTTTTTTACGGCAATAGCGAGACAGGTCGCGCTGTCAACGCCGCCGCTGAGTAAAACAAGTGCTTTCATAAAAATCACCTAAAACAATTAAGGCAATACCGCACAATTCATGGCGCGCGTCTTGCCTGATTATAATATGGTCTGACTTTTCCGGCTAATAAAGGCTTCCTTTTGTGTTTTTTATCAATCGTCAAGAAGCTTTTTTAAGTCGGAGTTATTTCTGAATTTGCCGATAAATGTCGTGGTTACGGTTTTTGAGGACGCGTTTCTTATCCCGCGTGCAGTCATGCAGCTGTGCGAGCCGCTGATTTTTACTCCGACATCGGGAGTATCCGCAGCCTCAGAGATTATTTCACAAATGTCTCTGCCGAGCTTTTCCTGAAGCTGCAGGCGCTTTGCCGCCATATCGCAGATACGCGCGATTTTGCTGAGTCCGAGAACTCTGCCGCGCGGAATATAGGCTACGTTCACCTTCATATCATACATCAGCGCCAGATGATGCTCGCAGTAGCTAAACACCGTTATATCCTTCATCACAACTGCCTCTTCGGAATCGGCAAAGCAGTGTGATTCAAAGGTTTTGCCGAACATTTCGGCTATTTCGTGATTGGAATAAGCCGTGCCCTCAAGCGTTTCCTCAAGCATTGCGGCAACACGCGACGGAGTTTCGAGCAAGCCTTCCCTGTTCGGGTCCTCGCCAATTGCTTCCAGGATTCCCCGAACATGATATTCCAACGCTTTTCTGTCCATTTTATACTCCTCTTCTTGTCGGCTCCCAGATGAATTTGTGCAGCTGGAGCTGTAATCTGACTTCGTTCATTCCGCGATCTTTCATAAATTCAACGATTTCGGAAGGTTTGATTTTTCCGAAAACCGGGCTTATAAACACACTGCATTTTTCTAATAAAGAATATTTATTGATGATTTCCACAGCACGTTCAAGATCCGAAATACTTCCGGATACAAATTTTACCGAATCCGCACCGTTCAAATAATCAAAGTTCTCTGTCAGCATAAAGCCTTCCATTCCGCTTGACGGAAGCTTGTAATCCATTGTAAACACAGGACGTTTTTTCAGCGGGGCAAGCGTTTTGAGCGAAACACTTCCGTTTGTTTCAAGCTCAACCCTGTTTCCCTGCGCAAGCAAAACTTCGGTCAATTCTGCAATTTCATTTTGCAAAAGGGGTTCTCCGCCGGTTAGGGTAACGTTTTTTATTCCGCTGCTTTTCACCCACCCGGCAAGCTCGGCGACTGTGCAGGAGGTTGACGCGGCGTCGGGCTGATTCGCCCATTTTGTGTCGCAGTATGAGCAATTGAGGTTGCAGCCCTTGAACCTAATAAAAGCCGCGAGCTCTCCGGCTCTTTTTCCTTCGCCGTTTATGCTCACAAATTTTTCAACAACCGACAGCATTATACTTCCTCCGTATATATCGCGCGGTTTTCCGGAGTTTCAAAAACCGTGACGCTTTTTACCGGAAGCTCTCCGGCGTTCAGCAAATCAAAGAAATGCTTAGCAAGGTTTTCCGCGGTGGGTCTGAACGGAAGCCCGATAAGCTTGAAGTTTTCGGAAACCAGCGCAGTAACCGTGTCGGGTTTTAGGCTCCCGGCTTCATAAATAAGCGCGTGATCAAAGCTGTCCGCCAGATTTCGGACTTCTTTTTTCAGGTCGCCGAAGTCGATAAGCATACCGCGCTTATCACCGTCGGCAACTAATTGACCGCCGCAAATTTCAACCTCGATTTTCCAGCGGTGACCGTGGATATTGGCACATTTCCCATTATAACCGCTGAGAAAATGCGCGCTGTCAAAGGAGGCTTCTGATTTTAACACATACATATAATAAACCTCATTATATTTTTTAAAAGCACCGTCAGGCGCACTCGTCCGCCTATCCAAGCTTTGATGATAACAACAGCCGTGTTCAGCAAAGGAGCAAGTATTTTTCTGTATAAAGAAAAAACGTCCGCACCCGGGCAGACGCATCCTAAGCAAAACATGCAGAAGCAGCCGCGCAAACCGCAGCTGAGTTTTAAGGATGCCCTGGTATTTGTTTAACGACAGGATGGCGCAAACGAACTGTCGGAGATGGCTTTTCAAAGCCGCAACAATGGTATTATACGACATTTTATTGAAAACGTCAACACCGATTTTACTATTTTTGATAAGATATAAGGCAACACCGCATAATTCAGATGTTTTGATAAAATCAAAAAGGACGACGCTGCGGAATTCAACGCAAAAATCGCCCAGCGTGAGCAGGCAAAGGGACAGTAATTACATAGATTTGACTTTTTGCAGTTTTTGAATTATTATATATATGAGTATGCTAAACAGCCGCAGGCAGCTTTTGAAAAAAACTGCGCGAGGAAAGTCCGGGCATCACAGAGCAGGGATAACGGCTAACGGCCGCCGGGGGCGACCCCAGGGATAGTGCAACAGAAAATTACCGCCTGCTTTCTTAAAGCAGGCAAGGATGGAAAGGTGAGGTAAGAGCTCACCGGAGATCGGGAGACCGGTCTGCCGTGTAAACCCTATCCGATGCAACACCGTGGAGGGACATTCGCGCTTGCTCGGCGCGTCCCGTGGAGGTGGCACTGAGCAGCTCCGGCAACGGACTGCCAAGATAGATGGCTGTTCACGACAGAACCCGGCTTATCGGCATAGTCAAAAGAAAATCCCTCAAGGTATTCCTTGGGGGACTTTTTAATCCGGGCACTGCTTATGCCCGCCTGAATTTGTATTGCAGATATATTCAATTGTCTAAATCTGAGCTGCTACTTTGCGCACTTCGTCAACAGGCATATCAAGGTTTTCGGCAATTTCTTCATATGAAAGCTTGCCTTTTTTGATCAATTTCTTAATGGTTTCCAAAACACCTTGTTGAACGCCTTGCTGAATGCCTTCATTTCGTTGTTGTTTACCGTATTCTTCAACTGCTTTGCACATATAATCAACTCCTTCAAGTGTGTTCTTATACTTGTAAGTGATGTCCGCCATCGGCTGACACAGCATTTCTTCCGCGTTTTTGCAAACGAAATCATGAATCAGTTTTCCGATTTCCGTCTCAATATTTTTATATGATCCGTTCACATAAATAATATGCGCACCGTCCCGGAACAGCTCGTTGGTTTCCAAAACAACTCTTTCAATGATATATTTCGGGAGGTTACCTTTCATCACGTCGTTTTCGGTAATAAAGATAATATAGGAATCGGTGATTTGATTGAACTCTGTTCCGTGTCGCACGTTGTCAACGTCAAGAGCGGCAGAATGGTAGCGCGCTCTTCTGGGAGCAGCTCCGGCGTCGGCTCTTTGGATTTCAATGTCATAGCATTTTCCGGTGCTGTCTTTAGCAAAAACATCAAGAAAAAGCTTGCGCGAACCAAAGATTTCCAACTCATATTGTGTTTCGCTTTTTTCTACATACAAATCATTTTTATTTAAAATGATACGCAAAATGTATTCAACCAAGGGGTTATTATTCTGAAAGATCACTTTCATAAAATCATCGTCAATGGGGCGCAACCCCATAACGATTTTTCTTATTTCCTCACTTGCCATTCATACCCTTCTTTCAGCTTTATTATACCATACTTAAGCTGGTTTTTCAAGAAGATTTCATTTTTGGATAAAAAACAAAGCGCACGATTTTGTGCGCTCTGAACCATAATATGAATTAAAGTGTTTTTGCCAATTCTTTAATGTAATCCCTAAGCTGATCTCCGGTTTCGGGGTGCTTTAGACCAACCTCGATTTGAGCCTGAAGGATTCCGAACTTGTTGCCCATATCGTATCTTTTGCCCTCAAATTCAACCGCTACCATGCCTTCGGTCACGGCGATTTCTCTCATGGCGTCGGTAAGCTGGATTTCTCCGCCGGCTCCCGGTGCCGTGCGCTCAAGGATATCAAAGATTTTTGCCGGCAAAACGCAGCGGTCAAGGATTGAATAGAGCGAAAGTACCTCCTCGGGAGTTTGCGGCTTTTCTTTCATATCGGTGCATTTGAACACATTGTCGTGAAGGTTCTCGACCTTTAGCGAGCCGTATTTGTGGATATCCTTGGCGTCAACCTTCTTTACGCCCACAACTCCCTCGCCATACTCGCCGTAGCAGTCGATAAGCTGCTTGATGCAAGGGGTTTCGCTGACGATAACTCCGTCACCGTACATAACCGCAAACGGCTCGTCACCCACAAAGGACTTTGCCTTAAGAACCGCGTGACCCAAGCCCTTCATTTCCTTTTGTCTGATAAACGAAATGTTTGCAAGGTCGGAGATCTTTCTGACTGTTTCAAGAAACTCGGTTTTGCCGCCTCTTTCCAAAAGCAATTCTAACTCCGGGCTTTTGTCAAAATGATCCTCGATCAAATCCTTTCCGCGGTTTGTGATGATTAAAATATCGGTGATTCCTGCAGCAACAGCTTCCTCAACGATAAATTGGATGGTTGGCTTGTCAACTATAGGGAACATTTCCTTCGGCATATTTTTGGTAGCAGGCAAAACTCTTGTTCCAAAGCCTGCCGCCGGGATCACAGCCTTTTTGATTTTCATATAAACCTCCTAGTTTTAAAAGAACATTGGGATATAGCCGATTATAAAATACGCGGCAACAAGGCAGGCGGCAAGAAAAACATTTACTCCGCCCTTTTCCTCAAGCTTGCTGTTAATATTGACAGAATCTGTTTGTTCCTTAAGCTTCTTTATTGATTTTATACAGTGCTTGTAATACATTCTGTTTGCCTTAAGTCCGCAAAAAATCATCACAATACCCTTTAGCAGTGTGACAACAAGCGGCGCATACAAAAACATCAGCTCCTGCGTTGAGAACTGAGATGTAAGCCCGGCAAGCGGATTCGCGTTTCCGGCATAGTTCAAGAGCTGATAATAAAGCTCGCGGTATCCGGGTGAAAGCTGAATCATAGTTTCAACTACGGTAAGTCCCAGAATCAAAAGTGAAGCTATTGCTCCGAAAAGATACATTTTTCTGTATAAGAAATATGCGCCGGACAGCAAAAAGGCGGAGAAGCTAAACCTTGACGTACCCGAAGAGTGAATTCTCTTAAACACCATCAGGTAATACTGGGTGTTCTTTCCGACAAATTTTGCCATCTCACCCGCGGTAACGTTATCTGAAAGCTTTTCATCGCTTTTCATTCCGGCAAGCGGATCAAAAACCGGCATTCCTGCCGCGCCAAAGCCAAAGGGCGGAATATTTTGACCGTTTTGCGAATTTTGCTGACTGTTAAAGTCAGGATTGACCGTATTTTGCTGATTATTCAGCGGAAAACCGCATGAGTTGCAGTAAAAAGAAGCTTCGGGATTTTCTTTTTTACATCTCGGACAAACAACCGTACTCGCGCGCGCGTCCGGGTCGTTGATGTGTTCCTGCACATAGGCTTCTTCAAAAGAAAAATCCTCTGAATGCATGTCTTTGTAGAAGCAATGACCGCTTGACTCATAACACTCTCGGTGGTGCGGCGCGCCGCATTCGGGGCAAACAACAACGTCGTCGCCGCTCTTGAAGCGTTCATTGCAAACGGGACATTTGTAATTGTTAAATTCCATTTTATCCTCCGTAAAAAGCGTTTTGTAGAAGATATTTTCAGAAGCTCCTAAAGTTACCGGCACAAAAATGCTTCAAATTGAAACTACTGAACAATTCTCGCGCGGCGTCAAGGCACGTTCTAAAAAATTGTGCGGTGTTGCCATAGATATACCATAGATTATACCAAGTTTTTTATAAAAATGCAACCATAATTCTATGTTTTTGTGTTTAAATTTAAAGTTTACATTTTTTGTGTATTTTGGTATAATAAAAAAGAATAGGATTATTTTTGAATGTGAGGTACAAAAATATGGTACAGTTTGAGGAATTGATGCTGAGTTTACAGGCGCTAAAGCCTGATATAGACGATTTGGCGGACGCGCTGGGAATGACGGCTATGAAAAAGGAAATTCAGCAGCTTGAGCTCAGGGCGACAGAGCCGGGCTTTTGGGATGATGTTGAAAAATCCCAAAAGGTTTTGCAGCAGACAGGCGCGCTGAAGGGCAAGGTAGAAGCATACGAAGGCCTTGTAGAAAAGTATGAAGACGCAGCGGCATTGATTGAGCTTGCGAACGAAGAAGAGGATCTTTCTTTGCTTGAGGAAGCGCAGTCCGAGGTTGACGCGGTTAAGCAAGGAATCGAAAAGCAGCGTTTGCAAACGCTTTTGACGGGAGAATATGATAAAAACAACGCAATTTTGACGTTTCACGCCGGCTCCGGAGGAACAGAAGCCCAGGACTGGGCGGAAATGCTATATAGAATGTATACACGCTGGGCTGAGGCTCACGGCTTTAAGGTCAAGGAGGTTGATTACCTTGACGGCGACGAAGCCGGATTAAAAAGCGCGGTGCTGCTGATCGAGGGTGAGAACGCCTATGGATATCTTAAGAGCGAAGCCGGCGTCCACAGGCTGGTAAGAGTTTCACCGTTTGACTCGGCAGGCAGAAGGCACACAAGCTTTTCTTCTCTTGAGGTCATGCCCGAAATCGACAAGGACGTTACCGTAAATATTCCGCCCGAGGATATCAAAATGGACGTTTACCGCGCAAGCGGCGCAGGCGGTCAGAAGGTAAACAAGACCTCATCCGCGGTACGTCTTACTCATATTCCCACCGGAATCGTGGTTGCCAGCCAGGTTGAGCGAAGCCAATATCAAAACCGTGATGTGGCTATGAAGATGCTTGTTTCAAAGCTTGTCGAAATCAAGGAGCGCGAGCACCTGGAAAAAATCGAGGATATCAAGGGCGTTCAAAAGGAAATCACCTGGGGCTCTCAGATCAGAAGCTATGTTTTTATGCCCTATACTATGGTAAAGGATCACCGCACGGGGTTTGAGACCGGAAACATTCAGGCAGTTATGGACGGAGACCTTGACGGCTTTATTAACGCATATCTCAAATGCGCAAGCCAGGGTACTTTGCAAAAATAATAGACGGGAGATTATTGTTTAATGAAATATTTGGTAATGCTTTGCGACGGAATGGCGGATGAACCAAGCGAAATGCTTGGCGGAGCCACACCTATGGAAAAAGCAAACAAGCCCTGTATGGACGCTTTGGCGGCAAAGGGCGAGGTTGGTATGGTAAAGACGGTTGCCGAAGGCTTGAAGCCCGGCAGCGATGTTGCCAATCTTTCTGTTTTGGGCTATGAGCCGGCAGTTTATTACAGCGGACGCTCACCGCTTGAGGCAGTCAGCATAGGAATTGACCTAAAGGAAACCGACGTAACCTTTAGGTGTAATCTTGTAACTCTCTCTGATGAGCCGAATTATGAGGACAAAACTATGGTTGACTACTGTGCGGGGGATATTTCCACGCAGGAGGCAAGGATTCTTATAGAGTATATTCAGGAGAAGCTCGGCGACGGGGAATTCAGCTTTTATTCCGGTGTTCAGTATCGTCACTGCCTGGTTTGGAACCACGGCAATCCGCATCCGGGAGAGCTTACTCCTCCGCACGATATCTCAAACCGCGTGATCACAGAGTATATCCCAAAGGGAAAGGATACCGCGAAGCTTTATGAGCTGATGAAGAAAAGCTACGAGCTTTTGAAGGATCATCCGGTAAACAAGGCAAGAGAAAAAAGAGGAGAAAGACCCGCAAATTCAATCTGGCTTTGGGGCGAGGGAACAAAGCCCGCGCTGGACAGCTTTGAACAAAAATTCGGCAAAAAGGGCAGCATGATTTCTGCGGTCGATTTGCTTAAAGGAATTGCGATCTGCGCAGGAATGGAGAGCATTGACGTTGACGGCGCGACCGGCTATGTTGATACTAACTTTGACGGAAAGTGCGCGGCGGCAATAGAGGCGTTTAAAAACGGTTCGGATTTTGTATATATCCATGTTGAAGCCCCCGACGAATGCGGACACCGCGGAGAGGCAGAGAACAAAATCAAGGCAATTGAGCTGATCGACGAGCATATTTTAAAGCCTGTGACGGACTTTTTGAGGGAGTACGACGACTTTGCGGTTCTTGTATGCCCGGATCACCCTACTCCGCTGAACATACGCACCCACACCTCAAATCCGGTTCCGTATTTGATTTACAGCAGCAAAGCCGAGATTGAGAGCGGAGTAAAAACCTTCAACGAAAAAACCGCAGCGGCAACCGGAAACTACATTGAAAAAGGCTTCACAATGATGGAGTATTTTCTTTCAAAATAATTCTGTTATGGCAATACCGCATAATTCAGGTGTGCGGATTGCGCAGTAAGATTTTTCGGCAGAGTGTACAAATAATCAGTACGCATACTGACGTATGGGTGCTGATTTTCAAGCAAGGCGTGCGCCGTGAATTGTGCGGTGTTGCCTTATATATTTTTCTATAGCTTATAACTCTAAAAACCACCCCAAGCTCAACTAAACCGGGCTTGGGGTGGTTTTGCTATGTTATTATTTTTTGAGACGGAAAGGACTCAGTTATGCAAAATTCTGCGCAGCTAATGATAAGGAGGTTTTTATTGGTTGATTAAGTTCTGCAATGCTCTAACGTCTTTTTCGTCAATGCTGTTGTCACCGTTGACATCAGCCAGAATAAGCTGGTAATCCTGAAGTGTAGTAATTCCGATTAGATATCTCTGAAGAATAGTTGCGTCACTTACATTAACTACTCTGTCATTATTTAGATCGCCTATTTTGAGTGTAGTTCCCTGGAAAATCAATCCGCTGAGATCATCCTTAAGCAAATGAATAGAATAGCTTTTTTCTGAGGAATTATATTTCCACAAAGCATACTGATCTCTGTCCTTGCTGTATATCCACAGATTTCCGGAAATAATATCCTTTGTGTTTGTAAGTGATGTTAATTTTTGCGCCATATTAATGTAAGCGTTATCGTATGCGCTTCCGTTGCTGTTCCAATAGCATTTGCGTGCGATTCCGGATGCATTTGTATAATTCCAATATGGGCATACCCAGCTGTAGTCGGATTTATTAAAATAAATGCATTGATCATTGGCAACAGTGTTTTTTGAACCTGAATTTGGATCATAAACAAGAATTCTGTGAGTGTAATCCTTGCCGGTAACATCTGAATGATAATTGTATTCTTCTATGCCGTATGCTACAACCGCGTGCGACATACCGTCATTTTTGGTCGGATCTTTTGCCGGCAGAGAGTATCCAAGCTTGACTACGGAATGATTATTATTAAATTCCTCTTCAAGCTTTTGTATGATTTGAGCCTGTGTGTAGTTTGATGTAGTTGATAATGTGGCTTGGAAATATCCGTATCTTACATTTGTCCACATTTGCTGAAGAAAATTAAGGATGGAAGTAATATTATCCGGTGTGCTGCTTTTTTTGTCAACTGTGTTGTTGTACGCAATATCATCACAGCCGAATTCAGACAATTTGAGATAGCCCATTTTGGCAAGAATTGAACCGGTGGAAATACCACTGCATGAGCCGGGGAAATCGTCTTTGTTTGCTGCCTCAATTTTGTTAATAATCGACAGACGTTCATCATCGTTCAGGCAAAAATCAGACGCCATTTTGTCAAATACTTCATCATTCACACTGTATTTATGAGTGAAATATTCACTTGAATTATTAAAGCTCCAGTTGTCACGTCCCCAAATAAAAGACGGAGCCGAGGTTGGAGTATATGTGATACTGAAAGTATCATAGTAGTTTTGGAGAGATACTGTGGCAGTTACAGTATCGTCGGCGTTGTCTTGGTATTCCACTGTGTAAGTAGTGCCAAGGGTTAATGAATTTGTTTTTGCACCGTCATTGATTGTTGCATAAATAAGGTTTCTGGTATTGCCGTAAGCGTCTGCATAACCGCCAAACTGACTTACGATAAGTGAAACTGTTTCGTTTTTGATATGAGTTTTTGTGATTGTAATTTTGGCAGTTGTTTCACCGTAATATCCGTTTATGCCGTAGATATGAAGATAGTGTTCTCCGGCGGCAATCATCTTTCCGCGGCCCATGGTAAAATCCTTGTTTAATTCAAGAGTTTTTGAGCCGTCCTTGACTGTGAAATTCAGTATTTTATCATTACCGTCATATTCAAAGGTATCCTGCTCCAATGTTATTTGACACTGAGAAATATCCTTTCTGATATATATTGCTTTTTTAGTCTGACCCGAATACTTGCCCCTTCCGTAGAAGTAAATAAAATGCTCGCCTGGAGCCACAAGCTTTCCGTGACCTACGGCAAAATCTTCATTGATCACAAGGGTTTTTGAGCCGTCCTTAATGGTAAAATTAACGTGTTTTTCCGTACCGTCATATTCAAACGTATCTTGTTCAAATGTGATTTCACACTGAGAAAGAGGTTTTTGAATTACAATTGCCTTTTTGACTTCACCCATATAGTTACCCAAACCGTAAAAATGGATATAGTGAACTCCGGGAGCAACCAGTTTGCCGCTTCCTACGGTGAAATCTTCATTGATCACAAGAGTTTTAGAGCCGTCTTTGACCGTGAAATTCGTGTATTTTTCCGTTCCGTCATATTCAAACGTATCCTGGTCCAAGGTAATGTCGCAGTTAGAGAGAGATTTTTTGATATATACTGCCTTTTTAACAGTTCCGGAATAGTTGCCTCTGCCGTAAAAATAGATATACTGTACTCCGGGAGCAACCAGTTTGCCGCTTCCTACGGTAAAATCTTCATTGATAACAAGGGTTTTTGAGCCGTCCTTAACGGTAAAACTAACATGTTTTTCCGTACCGTCATATTCAAACGTATCCCGGTCCAAGGTAATGTCGCAGTTAGAGAGAGATTTGGACAGGATTTTGAAGGTTTGCTGACTTTGGTCTTTATAATTTCCGATTCCGATAATGGCAACCTGAGCTGTTCCGGTATTGATATTGTTTGCAGCTGAAAAGTAGTAATCTACACCCGGGGTTAGGATTTTGCTGCCGTCTTTGACAATTCCGCCCGGACAACGCTGTTTGCCGTTGTATACAGCATCATTAGCTGTAAAAGTGATGTTTGAAATTGAACGCCTGGTAATAGTAAAGGTTTTTTCTATTTTGCCCTGATAAATACCTCTGCCTATTACCGTAGCCTTTGCTGTTCCGGCATAAACACAGTTGCTGCACGAAACTATGTAATCGCATTTTTCGACAAGAGTTTTTGTTCCGTCCTTAACGGTTACTCCCGGTTGATGATATGTTCCGTCGTATTCAAAGCTGTCCTCGTGTAAAGTTACGCTGCATTTTGTGAAATCCTTTGTTGTGTTTGAGATCACAAAATTCAAAGATTTGGTTCCGTAGTAGATGCCTTTACCGGTAAGTGTAGCTGTTGCTGTACCGGCTTTGACATTGTTTTTGTAGGAAATCGTAAAGTCTGTTCCCTTTTTTAGACGGGTGTTGCCATATACTACTGTGGCACCCGGAGTCTTTGCTGTTCCGTCATAAAGAAATGAACCGGTGTTCAGTCTTGCCGTGCAGCTTGCAAGAGATACTGTGCCTGCGCCAACAGCTTCGTCTTCTTCTTTAACGGGTACAGTATTTTTTACTTCGGTTTCAGCTTCTGTTACAGCTTCCGCAATGGTTTCCGTTGTTTCTTCTTCATTTGCGGGCTCGGTTACATCTTCGGTCTCAAAAGCTCCGGTTATGTATTTATCGCAGCCTTCAAATACGTTTTCTCCGAGGACAATATTTTCGGGCATTTCTGCATCCTCAAGCTCTGTACAGCCGAAGAAAGCATAATTACCGATGTACTCAACGCCGTCTTTTACAACGATTTTTTTGATTTGGTCGCGGTAAAGCGTCCACGGATTAAATGTGTTTTCTCCCTCTTTCGCTTCAAGGTCAAAATCATACATTTTGCCTTCGCCGCTGATTTCGAGAACGCCGTCGCTGCTTAGCGACCAAGTGAGTTTTTCGCCGCAGCTGCCCTCTGCGATCTTGAGTTCAGCCTGTTCTGCGATCGCAGTATCCACGTCTGTAACCGACGCTTCAACTGTTGCCGCCGATACCGGGGCTGTTGTAAGCACGCTTGCCGCCATTAATACGGACAAAATCGCGCTTACGCTTTTTTTGATTTTTTCCATGCTCATTACTCCTTTTGATGATTTTATGCGAAATTTGCGCATAACATAAGGGAACCTCCGGCAATTCCTTGCCGCGCACAAGCACGAAATCTTCGCGGCATAATCTTGCAACCCCCTTTTATATACGTCAGAATGTTCAAATAATCAGTTCGCATACTGACGTATGGGGACTGATTTTTTGGCAGTCTGACGGAATAGTACGCAAGCAAGACGTGCGCCGCGAATTGTGCTGTGTTGACTATATTTATAATAGCTACTACATTTTAACATATAAGTATTTCAAATACAACAAAACACAACAATTTTTTATAATTTTGGGGAAATTATACATTTCACATAAAACCAATGAGTATTTTTATTGTGTACTCAAATAAAGGCAATACCGCATAATTCCGGTGCGCGGATTGCGTAGTCAGATTTTTCGTCAGAATGTACAAATAATCAGTGTGCATACTGACGTATGGATACTG
>CAJODI010000044.1 GCA_905233145.1 uncultured Ruminococcus sp.
AGATTTTTCGTCAGAATGTACAAATAATCAGTGTGCATACTGACGTATGGATACTGATTTTTGGACAGTCTGACGGAATAATATGCAAGCAAGGCGTGCACCATGAATTGTGCGGTGTTGCCTTAAGCATCTGTTTTAAAGTATTTATCAGAGAATGGTATAAGCCCTAAAAACCCGTAAAAAAATATAAGGACGCCTCGCCCTTGAACGACTGTGGATTTTTGAGGCGCCCTTAAATCAGAGGAATTTATATGTTAAAATTTTTTGAACAATTATCGCTTGACTTGCTGATATCCGCAATCATAACGGGTATGCTTTTCGCGTTTGTCAGGTTCAAGCTGAACAGATTATGCCGTATAGTTTTTTTGGCAGGCGGAGGAGTTTCGCTTGCGGCTTCGGTTTTTGTAGCCGTTCAAAAAAACACAAACCGCAGCCTAAAGCTGCCGTTCTGGAACAGCGTAACCTATTATCTGCTGACAGTGCTCGTAATCGCCTCGGCGGTGCTGATAATAGTTTTGCTGCTATGGCTTGCTGTAAAAAAATTCCGAAAGGCAACGGGATTTATTGCGACTATAGCCGCGGTTGCCGTGGTGTTTACCACAACGGTGAATTTCCTTCCGGGAGTGCTGGCTTATCCGTTTAACTTTGATTTGCAGGGAAATTCAGTATTTTCCACAGAGTTTCTTTACAGGCTCATAGGCTGGATTCTTGGATTTGCGCTGGTGCTGCTGACAGCTCTGGCGGCATTCAAAACGCTTAAATACGCCTCAAACGCGGTGTCGGTAATATTTATAGATATTGCGGTATTTATTTCCGCGTTCAGCGTGCTCGGACGGCTCATTCAGCTCATGCTTCAGCTGCAAATCATCCGTCAAAACCGCGACAAGGATTTGTTTAAGCTGCTGTTCCCGATTTTGCAGTTTGTCAATAATAACGCCGAGCTGTTTATTTTCGGCGCGTTGGGCTGTGTTTTGGCGGTTGCCGTGATTCAGTTTATCCGCAACCTAAGGGTTAGGGATGAATACGAAAATCCGGCTCAGCTTAGAAAAATCAAGGCGGCAATGCGCAACCGCCGCCGCTGGGCTGTAACAGTGCTTGCGTGCGTAATCGCAGCAACGCTTAACCTTACGGTCGTTGACGCTATCAATAACAAAAAGCCTGTTGAAGCTCCTGTTGAGCAGTGTGATATGGATAACGAAAACATGTACGTTGATTTTTCGCAGGTAGACGACGGTCATTTGCACCGCTTTGCGTATACAACCGACAAGGGCACGGAGATCAGGTTTATTGTTATCAAAAAGCCAAATTCAAGCTCATACGGCGTAGGTCTTGACGCGTGTGATATTTGCGGCGAAGCAGGCTATTTTGAGCGCGAGGGGCAGATCGTATGCAAGCGCTGTGATGTTGTAATGAACATCAACACCATCGGCTTTAAGGGCGGCTGCAACCCGATAGTTATTGAATATGAGGTCAGGGACGGCAGGATCATCGTGCCGATTGAGGGCTTGGTTCTGCACGAGCGCAAGTTTAAATGATTAGGAGAAATATATGTTTTTCAGAATGATAAAGGGAGCGCTGTTTAGGCAGAAATCAAAAATGATTTTGATTGCTGTCACGATCGCGCTCGGAGCGTCGCTGGCAACGGCAATGCTGAATATTATGCTTGACGTCGGCGACAAGGTGAATCAGGAGCTAAAGGCATACGGAGCGAATATCACTGTTGTTCCAAAGGAAAACTCTGTGCTCAGCGAGCTGTATTCCCTTGATGAAAAGGAAGAAACAGCCGCAGCCCACCTTAAGGAAGATGACCTCGGCAAAATAAAGACGATTTTCTGGGGCTTTAATATTATTGATTTCACTCCTTTTGTAAATACATACGCAAAGCTTCCGAACGGTGAGTCAGTGAAGCTTACGGGAACTTGGTTCAACCATCATCTCGCGCTTAACACAGGCGAGGAGCTTGACGCGGGGATCCACAGCCTGAGAAGCTGGTGGGACGTTAAAAACGGCAGGTGGATCGACGAGCAGGGCGACAGTGCCGATGATAATTCGGCGATGATCGGCGTTGCGCTTGCCGAAAAGCTGGGCGTCAGCACGGGAGATAAGCTTGAAGTCAAGACCTCAAAGGGAAGCAAGGCTCTTAATATCACGGGCGTTTACGACGCAGGCGGCGACGAGGACGAGCAGATTTTTACAACGCTGAAAACCGCTCAGGAGCTTTCCGATACTACAGGTCTTATCGACAGCATTGAAGTAAGCGCGCTGACAACCCCCGATAACGAGCTTGCCAGAAAAGCTGCCACAAAGGGTCCCGGCTCACTTTCTCCTGCCGATTACGAAACCTGGTACTGCACAGCGTATGTAAGCTCGATTTGCTATCAAATCCAGGAGGCGATTCCCGACTCGGTGGCGTCGCCTGTGCGCCAGGTTGCCGAATCCGAGGGAACTATCCTGGATAAAACCCAGCTTTTGATGATTTTGATTACGATTCTCAGCCTGTTCGGTTCCGCGCTTGGTATATCAAACCTTGTAACAGCAAGCGTAATGGAA
Source organism: uncultured Ruminococcus sp. (assembly GCA_905233145.1). Classification (GTDB taxonomy): domain Bacteria; phylum Bacillota; class Clostridia; order Oscillospirales; family Acutalibacteraceae; genus Ruminococcoides. The sequence continues at coordinate 2,551 of CAJODI010000044.1, forward strand.
CGCAGCAACGAAATAGGCTTGCTAAAGGCGATCGGAGCGCGTGACTACCGTATCTCGGGCATTGTGCTCACGGAAATTATTATCACCGCAGTTGTCGGAGGAGTGGCAGGCTATTTTATGGGCTACGGCTTTGCGCAGATCATCGGTCAGACCGTATTTGGTTCGGCAATAGAAATGAAACCGATGGTAATTCCGGTTGTTGCTGTTCTGATTATAATTGTAACGCTTGTGGGAAGTATCCCGGCAATTCGTATGCTGCTCAGACTCCGCCCGGCGGAAGTTTTGCACGGACGTTAAGGGAGGTGTATTAATGAAAAAACAAACAATGTTTTTGAAAATGATTACCGCATCTCTCTTAAGGCGGCGTTCGCGTATGCTGGTTGCGCTGCTTGCAATCGCGGTGGGCGCGACGATCCTTTCGGGACTGGTAACGATTTATTACGATGTTCCGCGTCAGATGGGAGAGCAGTTCAGAAACTACGGAGCAAATATGATTTTTACGCCGTCGGGCAGCGATAAGCTGAGCACAGACGCGATCAACATGGCCGAGAGTCTTATCGACAGCAAAGAGCTGGTTGGCTCAGCTCCGTACAGATATGAGAATATAACCGTGTATGAACGGCCGCTTATGGCGGCGGCTACCGATTTTGAAGGAGCTGAAAAAACCTGTCCGTATTGGCGTATTGACGGGGAATGGCCTTCAAAAAACGGTGAGGCTCTTGTCGGAAAAGAAACAGCTGAAACGCTTGATCTAAGAGCGGGCGATACCGTGACGCTTGTCTATGACCTTGAAGGTCAGACAGCCGCCGCAAAGCCGAAGGAAAACACAGAGCGAAATCAAAACAGTCTTGAATTCAGGGTAACAGGCGTTCTTGACACAGGCGGCAACGAGGAAAAATACATCTTTATTTCTATAGCCGACATGGAGTCGCTCACGGGCAAGTCCGATATTTTCGATATGACTGAGCTGAGCGTTTCGGCGTCTCAGGAGCAGCTCTCGGACTATGCCGAGAAAATTTCCGCCGAGGTTGACGGACTCTCGGCGCGGCTTGTGAAGCGCGTTACCCAGTCCGAAAACACAGTGCTCTCAAAGCTTCAGGCACTTGTACTTCTTGTAACGGTAATCGTTTTGCTGCTGACAATGATTTGCGTTGCCACTACAATGATGGCGGTTGTGACCGAACGCCGAAGGGAAGTAGGACTGCGCAAGGCGCTCGGAGCCTCAAACAAAAGTATAATATTTGAGTTTATGGGAGAGGGTCTGTTGCTCGGAGCTATAGGCGGCTTGCTTGGTTCATTTTTCGGCTTCGTTTTTGCCCAGGCGGTAAGCGTTAATGTATTCAACAGCTCAATTCAGTTCCACTGGGTTTTGATCCCGATAACGATACTTGTGTCGGTGTTGGTAACCGGAATATCCTGTGTGCTCCCGGTAAGAAGCGCGACAGACGTAGATCCTGCTCTGGTGCTTAAGGGCGAATGATAAAGGAGAGTTATATGAGTCTTTTGGAAATAAAAAACGTATCTAAAATTTACGGTCCGCTCAAGGCGCTTGACGGAGTAGATCTCACTGTTGAAAACGGCGAGTGGCTGGCGATCATGGGACCTTCCGGTTCGGGAAAATCCACTATGATGAATATTATCGGATGTATGGATAAGCCCTCCTTGGGTGAGGTTATTCTTGACGGCGCTGACATTGCCAAGGAAAGCAACAAAAAGCTCACTGAGATCCGCAGAGATAAAATCGGACTTATCTTCCAGCAGTTCCATCTGATCAACTACCTTACGGCGCTGGAGAACGTCATGGTTTCTCAGTACTATCACAGTATGCCCGATGAAAAAGAGGCTATGGAGGCTCTTTCGCGCGTGGGCCTTGCCGATCGCGCGAAGCATTTGCCCAGTCAGCTTTCGGGCGGCGAGCAGCAGCGTGTATGTATAGCCAGAGCGTTGATAAATCATCCCGAAATCGTACTCGCGGACGAGCCTACGGGTAACCTTGACGAGGCTAACGAAAATATTGTAATTGATATTTTTAAGCAGCTCCACCGTCAGGGCACAACCCTGATCGTAGTTACCCACGACCCCGAGGTTGCCGAGGTTGCTCAGAGAACCGTTGTGCTTGAGCACGGCAGGCTTGTCAAAGAAATTATCAATGAAAATTTTGAGGAGTAATTATTATATGAAAAAGCTAATTGCATTTATGGCGTGTGTGTTAATACTCGGAACGGCGCTGTGCGGCTGCGGCGGCAGCAAGACATATAAGGACGGCACATATACCGGCAAAAGCGCGGTTTTCTCTGATGATGAGGAAGGCAACGGCAACGGCTACGGCGAAGTCACAATTACGATCAAGGATAACGCTGTAACCTCCTGCGATTTCAAAACCTATGAGGAAAACGGAACTCTTAAGGGCGAGGATTACGGTATGGTGGACGGAGAGATTAAAAATCAGGACTACTACAACAAGGCGCAAAAGGCTATCAAGGGCAGCGAGGAGTACGCAAAGAATATTATAGGAAAGATCAACCCCGATGAGGTTGACAGCATTTCCGGGGCAACCTATTCGTACAACCAGTTTACAGACGCGGTTTATGACGCGCTTGACAAAGCAGCGCAATAATATTATTATGTAAATGGCGGTCGGTTTTTAAGCGCGTAATTCGGGTGTGCAGATTGTGCAGGGTTGCCTTAACTTGCTGCCATTCACTTGTTTTGGTGAATTTATGAAAACTGTTTTGCGTTATTTACTTCGCCTGCTGTCTGTTGCGGTTTTCGGCGCGGCGCTGGCCGGAATTCTTACGGCAGGCGGATATATCAATTGGAACAACGATTCTCCGGACGCGGTTTCCTCTGCGACCGCTCAGTCTGTTTCGGCAGAGGATATGGAGGGAAAATGGGTTGTGCTTATCAACCGCGGGCTTCACGATAAATCGGGCACGACCGCCGATTGGGAAAATTTCTTTTCTTTTTCCGACAACGTACCGCTTATTATGGAGGATATAACCTGCAAGGTAGCGGAGCTTGATTCAGGCGGACTTGAAACCGCAAAAAAATATCAGGCGCGTTTGCCTGAAAATCAAATGAAAATCGTACAGGAACCCGGCACCATGCTTGTTTCAAAGGCTGAGCTTTTGCGCTTTGATGTGATCATTCTCAGCGAAGCCGCAGCAAACGCCTACAGCGCGCAAACCCTGTATGGCAACAAAGATATTTTGGCTGTAAAAATGTAGAGGCTTTTATGAGAAAAATCAACGGAATAATCGCTATGATTGTGCTCGCGCTGTTCGTAATCCACGGTTTGCTGGGGGCACTCAATTTAATGAATGTCGCGACGGTTATCGTTAAGGCGTTGTCGCATACCATGCTCTGCCTGATTATAATTCACGCTCTGATCAGCATTGGGCTGACAGTGCGTTCAGTCAGAACAGCGTTAAAGACAAAAGCTGTGTATCTCAGACAAAACCGTTTGTTTTGGGCAAGAAGAATCAGCGGAGCTTTGATTTTGGCGTTGGTTTTTTTTCATATAACGGCGTTCGGCTATACCTCGGGAGGAGTGTTCCGTCTGGTTCCGTTTGATGTTTTTCGACTTATAACTCAAATACTGTTCATACTCAGTATTGCTGTTCATATCATCACAAACGTCAGGCCTGCGCTCATAACCTTCGGCGTCAAAGGACTCCGCGCAAGGACAGGAGATATCTTGTTCTTTATTTCCGCCGTTTTGCTGTTTATGGCGGCAGGCTTTATAATTTACTATATCAGGTGGCAGTTATGAGTATAAATATAATCGGCGCAGGGCTTGCCGGACTTTCCGCCGCAATAACCCTTGCGGAAAACGGAATAAAGTCAAACCTGATATCCTCCATGCAGTCCGAACGCGCCCAGTCCGTTATGGCTGAGGGCGGAATAAACGCCTGCCTAAACACCATGGGCGAAAATGATACGGTAGAAAATCATATTGAAGATACTATCCGCGGCGGAGTAAATCTTGCCGACAAGGAAGCGGTGCGCGGACTATGCGAAAACGCCCCCTCGATCGTTAAATATTTTTATGATCTCGGCGTTGTGTTTCAGACAAACCAAAACGGAATAGTTCAGCGCAGCTTTGGCGGCCAAAAGAAAAAACGCACCGCTTTTGTAAAAAGCAGTACGGGAAAAATGCTTATGACAGCGCTGATTGACGCTGTTCGCCGATATGAGGCTGAGGGATTGATAAAGCGGTATCCGCATCACGTGCTGCAGCAGCTTTATATTCAGGGGAACAAATGTCAGGGCGCGGCAGTGACTGATATCTACACAGCAGAGAGCGTAACCTTTAGCGGAAGCGTGATACTTGCCTGCGGCGGTTTGAACGGCATGTTCAGCGGACTTACAACGGGAACCACCCAAAACACCGCCGACGCTGCCGCGATTTGCCTTGAAAGCGGTGTGGAGCTGGCAAACCTCGAGTTTATTCAGTATCACCCGACAACTATCGAAATTCCCGGCAAACGCCTGCTGATAAGCGAAGCGGCAAGGGGAGAGGGCGGCAGGCTTTTTGTCAGCAAAAACGGCAAGCCGTGGTACTTTATGGAAGAAAAATACCCGGAGCTCAAAAATCTTATGCCGCGCGACGTTGTTTCGGCGGAAATTGTTGAAGTGACATCCATGCCCGAATGTGATAATCAGGTTTATCTTGATATGACCGGAATTGACAAAAAGGTTTGGCAAAGCCGTCTTTCCGATTTGCGTGAGCAGGTGCTTCACTACCTTGCGCTCGATCCGGTAAAAAAACCGATCCCGGTATCACCCGGTATCCACTATTTTATGGGCGGTATTTGGGTCGACCGCGAGCATCGTACCTCAGTCAAAAGCCTATACGCTGCCGGTGAGTGCGCCTGTCAGTATCACGGCGCAAACCGCTTGGGCGGCAACTCGCTTTTGGGCGCGGTTTACGGCGGAAAAACAGCCGCGGCAACAGCAATCAAAGAAAATCATAAACCTGAATCAGCACCGAATTTAAGCGGTGTTCAGCCTTATTCCGAGGCTTCCCCGGTTTTCAGAGATTCCGTCAGCCAAGTCCTCGGCAGTCATCTAAAGATATTGCGCAATGAAAATGACCTTGATTTGGCTTTGGAAGAATTAGATTTACTTAAGGCTAAAACCGCAAATCCTGCCGAAATTCGCTTGCTGAATCTCGCCGGGGCAACGGTAAAGTGCGCGCTGTTTCGCAAAGAAAGCCGCGGGGCTCACAGACGTACAGATTATCCTGACACAAATCCCGACTGCCAAAAGCAGACGATCGTTCAACACTCAAATGTGTTTTACAGAGAAATAGGTTAGTTATGAAACTCACGATTGACATTTTGCGGCAAAGGAACAGTATGTCTGAGCCGTACAAACAGATTATTGAATTTGACGCCCTGCCTGATGATACGGTTGCCACTCTGCTTAACAAAATCAACGCAGAAGCCGGTCTGAAGGATACACAGGGTAACCCGGTGGGATTTGTTCACTGGCAGTGCAGCTGTCTGCAAAAAAAATGCGGTGCGTGCGCGATGCGTATAAACGGAGCTCCGGCTCTTGCCTGTGATACAAAGCTTTGCACCTGCAAGCACGGCAAGCTAAGCCTGGAGCCTTTGAAAAAATTCCCGACAGTTCGCGATTTGATCGTTGACCGAAGCCTGATGATGGATAATCTCATTTCAATTCATAACTGGCTGGAGCAATCGGCTCATCATTCAAAGAAAGCCTCGGACCTATGCTATGACGCGTCGAGGTGCTTGCAGTGCGGCTGCTGTCTTGAGGTCTGCCCGAATTTTTTGCCCGGCGGTGATTTTTACGGAGCGGCGGCGTTTGTGCCCGCTTCAAGAATACTGTCTCAGCTTGAAAGAAGCTATCCCCGGGATCTTTCAGGCTTCTATAAAAAGAACGTATACGGCGGCTGCGGCAAATCGCTTTCCTGTCATAATATTTGCCCGGCAGGTATAGACGTTGAGCAAAAGCTTTCAAACGCCAACGCGGTTGCGGTATGGAAAAGATTTTTCAGAAAATGAGTATTAAGGCAACCTATAACGATTCCCTTATTTGAAATTGTCCGACTTACGTTTGCGGTGATTGCCTGCATATTTTTTGATGTTTAGGAAACCATATCCTTATAATGCCGCTGTTTTGCGAAAAGGATGGATCATATGCACGAAACATCACCGGTTCACGACGTTGCTGCCAAACACGAAAGCTACAGGTTTTACCGCAAGCTGTTTTTGCTTTATCTTCTCAACATAATTGACTGGCTTTGTACTGAAACACTTCTGCAAAGCGGCAGGTTTATCGAGATGAATCCGATTATGAAGCCGCTTGTCGGAGGCTTTTGGAGCATCATTATCATTAAGGGTATAGTTCCGCTCGCGCTTGTGATTTTATGTTCCGCGGTTTACAGACGTTCCGGTTCTCAAACCGGCGGTTTGGTCAACATAATCCTCAATTTCGGGATTTTTGTATACTTTGCCATTATTTTATGGCATATTTTTAATTTTGTCTTGCTCTTTTTCGTTTTTTAATGTAAAATATAAGGAGAGGATATTTTTCTGAAAAGGAGTGTTAGTCTTGCCTGCTCTGTCAGTTCGCAACCTTTCAATGAGCTTTGCGGAACGAGTTTTGTTCAGCGATGTTTCATTTGACGTTGAAGCCCGCGAAAAGGTCGGCTTTATAGGCGCGAACGGCGTTGGCAAAACTACGCTTTTCAGGATCCTGGACGGCGAGCTTTATCCTTCTTCGGGCGTGATCGCGTTTGAAAAAAACGTTCGCGTCGGATATATGGAGCAGCACGCATGTAAAAATCCCGATGTTTTGATTTACGACGAGCTGCTTTCGGTTTTTGACAGCCTAATGAAAATCGAGGAAGAAATCTCTGCGATCGCGCTTGATATCGACCGCAAAAACGGCGATCTTGATTCGCTTGTTGAACGGCAAACCGCGCTGATTGAACAGTATGACAGCATGGGCGGCTTGACCTACAAAAGCCGCACGCGCTCCGCGCTGCTGGGTCTGGGCTTTAGGGAATCCGAGTTCGGAATGAAGGTAGGCAACCTAAGCGGAGGGCAAAGATCAAAGCTTTGTTTGGCAAAGCTCTTGCTTTCTCAAAGCAATTTTCTGCTTCTTGACGAGCCGACTAACCATCTTGATATCAAATCTGTGGGATGGCTGGAGGATTTTTTGCGCGATTTCAAGGGCGCGATGATAATTATCAGCCACGACCGTTATTTTCTTGACAGTGTTACGAACAAAACCATAGAGCTTGAGCACAGCAAAACCATGTGCTACAAGGGCGCCTATTCTGAGTTCCTGAGAAAAAAAGAAGCGTATAACGAGTCGCTCGAAAACAAATATCGCAACGATCTTAAGGAAATCAAGAGGAGTGCCCGATTTCCACCAACTAGTAGAAATAAACCCATAATTGATGACAACAATAATATCTGGAGGACATTTTTTGTACCGTTTGTGTAATAAATATCGTATTTTCAATGCCCTAAATGGATTAAGAAGAAGTGCAGTTCCTTTTATTGGTTTTCCAAAAAGAGTCAAATTATACCCATATAGAAGATCGTCCCGATCTCCTTGAAGCTTCTTGAAAGAGTCAGGGGTCATGACTATTGTTACTTCATGGCCTAACTTTTTGAAACCATTTTTTAGATGCTTAGCAAATGCTGAAAATTCGCCAACTATAAGTACTTTCATTTTTATTTATTCTTTTTTTTAATGATCTGAAGTAATTGTGTGCGGCTATCAAGTTCTTTTATTGACATTATACTTCTTTCCGCGCGTTACATTTACAGTTAAAATGTACCGCCTTATTCAAGTTATTTATTAGAAATATATTCATCAATACC
>CAJODI010000045.1 GCA_905233145.1 uncultured Ruminococcus sp.
CATTGAAAATTGATTTTTTTGGCATCAGAAAGAGAGACTCCTACACTTGCAATCTGATCTGGGTATACCAATGGTTGTTGTAATTGTGGCATTGCTGGAACGCCCTGATAAGGTATTGGTTGTGATGACATTGCTGGAACACTCTGATAAGGCACGGGTTGTGGTAGTAAATTAGGTGCTGATGCCGCTGATTGTGGAGGAATGCCTTTATAAGGCATTGGTGGGGGTGACATTGATTTAGAATTTTGACTAACAAGTTCCATTTTTATAGCCTCCTTAAGAAATAATAATGTAAACTAAAACCCAGAATATTATACAATACAAATTTCGGCTTGTCAATCTTTTTTTTTCAAGTCTTAAAAGGATTTTTTTCTGTTTCGACGAATTAACCAGTCAATAGAATTGAAATTAGGAGGACGAATTATAGAACGACCGATATAAACGCGAAAAGCCCTGAGTGTCACCCAAAACACTTCAGAGCCTGCTGGTGAATGCTTTCCATCATCTGCCAGAGAGTCAACCTTCGTGAGTGTCGCTACCACCCACTTCAGAAAAAGACTTAATCGCTAGATTAACCATTGTGAGTGCCGCCACAGCACCCACAAAGTACCTTGTGAATGTCAAGACCATCCACAAAGGGTGTGAATGTCAAGACCATCCACAAAGGGTGAACCCAGTATAAATCAAAGCAAAAAAAGTTTCAAGGGCTTTCTGAAATAAAGAAAAGGCGACATTCACCAGACAGGGTGGGTGTCGTCTTTTCTTTTTTAGTTCTCAATAGAAAGGAGGTGATAGTAAAGCGGGGGTAATAGACGGGATTAAGGACATGTTTAATATGGTTGGTAGTAAGAGACGTTCTCAATTAGGCGTTGACGTTTCTTTTTGGGACAACGGGCGGGCTTGGTACTATAGAAACTTTCCGCCCCCCCTCAACCCCGAAAAAAAAATAGGGGCGAATCCGGAAGTTTCTCCTCGTCCCCTTGTTTCTGGTCTCAAATTTTACGGTTCGGAGTTGTTGCCGGATTCTGTTCTTGGTGATGCCGAACTTGAACGTAACCAATCTTTTGAAATGCTTCGTCGCTCTAAAATGTATCTCGGTATGCGTGAACCCGATGAGGAACTTATTAAAAAGCTTGAACGTCGTCGTGATTGGAATATCGATAACCGTCCTATTGAAAGTAATCTTGATTTGTTTACCTCTGTCAAATACTCGTATTCTTCCGCTTTGCCTTGTAATAAGGGTCGCGTTGATTTGGTTGTCTCGAAAAATGGGAGTGTTCGCTTTTCTGGCGTGGCACGTTCCAGAAATATTAGGCTTGACCCTGTTGACGCTAAGAAAATTTCTTACAAACGTCGTCTTGAAATTCAGCGAGCTTTACAGTGGGGCTACGACAACGAATTTATTCCCGTTATGATGACTCTGACGATTTTCCACGATTGGACTTGGCAACCGCTTACTAAACTTATTGCCGTTCTCCGCAATGCTTACGAAGATTTGTTCGGACATAAGATTGGCGGCAAACTTAAAAAAGCTATTGGTTTCCAATACCGTATCTTCCGTATGGAGGAAACTCTCGATTTGGAAAAGGATGGCTGGAATCCGCATTATCACATCGTTTTGTTTGTCCCAAAGGATAATCTCAATATTCTCTCCGACCTTGAGCCGAAGTTGAAAGCTCGTTGGCAGAAGCTCGTTCAGAAGTATTATCTCAAATTTATTGGTGAGGAAATCCCCGAATCTTATTTGCCCGCATTGTATAAACACGGGTTGATGCTTAGCCGCTACTCGAAAGATGTAAAGGATAAGTACGGTAGGGTAATTCACAAAAAGGGGCAGCTATATCGAGTCAACGATAGCAAATATCTTGCCAAGATTATGGGTTGCGATTCTGCCGAGATGTATGGCGGTGATAAAGAACTTTCCTCAACTTTGCAGAAAAATAGTACGACGCCTTTTGATTTGTTGCGGGGTAAACCTTCCGCTGAAAAAGCCGACCTTTGGAACGAATATGCTATTGCTACTAAAGGCTTATCTTGTTTCCGTTTTACTCCTGGCTTTAAGGACGTTATCGACAATTATTTTGAGCAAAATCCAGACCGTGACCCTGTTGCCAATAAATCTTCGTCTGGAACTGTCGTCGCTACTCTTAAAGAAGAGGCTTATTATCCGCTTTATCGGAATTTCAAACTCCAAGAATTGAAAAAACAGGCTTTGGAAGGTTATGAGTGCCTTAGTGCTTGGCTTAAAGATGTCTTTACCGATTGGGGCTTGCTTGGTTTGGCTGATGAACCCTTTGCCTTGCCTAGACCTCCTACTTAGTATCTATTATTTGATTTAAACTATAACTTATGGTTATGTGTACTCCCCCCCAGCCGCCGAAAATTTTTTCACGTGAATTTTTTCTCAATCTTATGCCCGAAATACTATCTCTCATTATCTGCTCCTATAAAAGATAACTTATTGATAAAAGGGGGTGAATGTTTTTTATTGGTGCTTCCAATTTTTAAAATGCGAAAGGTGGTGATAAAAATGGCTGATGATTTACTTACCGTCGAGACTTTATGCAAAAAGTTGCAGGTCAGTGAAAATACCGCTTATCAGCTTTTAAAGTCTGGTCAACTCAAAGGCTTTAAGGTCGGTAGAATGTGGAGAATTCCACAAAGTAGTTTGGATTCGTATGTTGTAAATCAATTAGCAGGAAAGGACGTGACTAAAAATGGGCTTTTTTGATAAAGGAATTAAGGTAATAAGTAATGAAGAGCTTGGTAGAAGAGTTAAAGAATCTCATCTTAAATATCTTCAACGTGTCGAGGAAAATACTCCCCTTTGGATAAAGGAAGGTGCTCAAATGAGAGCCAGAAGAGAATCTCAGAAAATCTCCCAAGCAGAGTTAAGCGAATTAGTCGGTGTTTGTCCCCAAACTCTCGGAAGACTTGAATGTGGTAAACCAGTAAAAAGACGCAACATGATGAAAAAGTCGTATGAAACTGCTATGAATTTTATTTTGTTACAGAGAAAAATGAATTTGAAAAAGTATGAAAGTTAATACAGAAAAGAGCTTGCGAAAAATCGCAAGCTCTTTTTTGATTCTTGACGCGTCAACTCGTTTGATTCTTGCGGTTGTGTGGGATGAAGTGGTCTCAAAGCCTGCCTGCCAGCCCAGCAGCGAAACCGCGTGGAAGCCCAGCTTTTCGATTGCCATTGCCAAAAGCGAAATTGAGATTTGCTCACCGGCAGCAAGAAGCATGTCTTTTTCTCTGCGCGAAGCCGAAGGATTGATCTCATTTGCCTTTTCTATCAAGTCGTCGGTTGTGTCGCCCTGAGCCGAAACAACAACCACAACGTCGTTGCCCTTTGAGAACGTATCGGTTACTATCCGAGCCACATTCATAACGCGTTCGGCGTTTGCAACAGAGCTTCCGCCGAATTTTTGTACTATCAAACTCATCTGTCTCTACTCCTTATTAAAAAGCCGAAATAATACTGCTGTGAAACATATAGGATAACAGCTTTGATATGATATCATTAAGGCTTTGTTATTGTTGAAATCAAAGGTCGCCTATGCGGATCGCGGAAAGCACTTCAAGCTGCTTTGCCTTTTCCTCAAACTCGCCAAAGCGAAGCTCCTCGGTGGCAAACACCAAAACACCGTCGTTTTCTGCGATTTTGGTGATTTTTCCGAATGCGCCCTGAGCCTCCTCAGAGGTACACGCCGCGCGTACAAACATTTTTGAAACGGAATCGGCATAGCTGATAACATTTTTTCCGTCGCCGTCCGCCCAGTAAAGGTACTTTCTTGCCTTGAGATGCTTGCAGCAGTCAACCACGTCGGCAACAACCGCGCTTGCCGTGGGCAGCTTGCCTGCGCCCTTGCCGTAGAACACAACGTCGCCCGTGCAGTCGCCTCTTACCATGATACCGTTAAACTCGTAGTCAATATTGGCAAGCTGACTCTTGTTTGGAACAAGCATCGGAGCGACAATAATATCGAGCATATCGTTTTCAAGCTTTTTGACTCTGCCGATAAGCTTTATTACGCAGCCAAAGGCTTCGGCATATTTAACATCATCAAGCGTGATTTTGGTTATTCCTTCGGTATGTACCGCCTCAGGATAAACATGTCTGCCATAGGCAAGAGAAGCAAGAATACAAATCTTGCGGCAGGCGTCGTGTCCCTCGATATCGGCAGCAGGATTTCTCTCGGCAAAGCCAAGCTCCTGAGCCAGCTTGAGGGCATCCTCAAACTGCATACCTTCCTCTATCATTTTAGTCAAAATAAAGTTAGTTGTGCCGTTGAGGATTCCGGCAACCTCGTTTACGTTGTTTGCAACAAGGCACTGCGACATTGGGCGGATAATCGGAATTCCGCCGCCGACAGAAGCCTCAAAAAGGAAGTTGACGTTTTTTTCCTTTGCAATAGCCAAAAGCTCTGCGCCGTGAGCGGCAACAAGCTCCTTGTTTGAGGTAACAACGCTTTTGCCTGCGGTCAGGCAGCGTTTTACAAAATCATACGCGGGGTTAAGTCCGCCCATAACCTCAACAACTACCCTTATTTCAAGGTCGCTGATAATCTCTTCAAAATCCTTTGTGAAACGATCCGCAATTGGGCTGTCGGGAAACTCGCGAAGATCGAGAATCTTTTTGATGTAAATTTCTTCTCCCAAGCTTGAAAAAAGCTTTTGCTTGTGAGTCAGCAGAATTTCGGCTACCCCTGAGCCGACAACTCCGTGTCCCATAATTGCTACTGAAACCATACCGTAAATCCTTTCATATCCGGGTTCATATATACTTTTAATATCTTGAGGAACCTTTGGCGGTTCCCTATAAAAATGATTGATATACTTTCTGCTTTTATTGCGCCGGAGCCTGTTCCTGCCCTCCGGCGTCAGACTGAGCCTGCTCCTGCGGATTGTTTTCGGGCTCGGGGGTAACAACCGCCGAGCTTTCTGCTGCGGCAGAGCTTTCTGCAGGAGGCTGTTCCGCCGCGCTGCTCTGCGCTTCCGCACTGCTTTGACCTGCCGCGCTGCTTTGGACGTCTCCTCCGCCCTGACTTGAGGCGTAATAATCGTAGTCGTAGTAATAGCTGCTTTGGTCATAGTCATAGCCGTCGTAGTCACTGTCCCAGCTGCTTTCTTCATAATAAGCCGAACCGTAGGACGGCATATTATCCTCGGTGTACCAGCCGACATATTTGCCGGTTGGATTATCGGTCGAAGTTATCAGTCCGGTCACGGGATTGTAGTTTGCCTGAATCGTATTCTCCGAGAGCTTGTATTCCTTTTGTTCCTTGCCCTTGAGATACTGTCCCATAACCTTTGAGAACAGCCTGCACGACTGTGTGGTATCCGAAATGGTGTCCGGCAGGTCAAAGCCTGTCCAAACCGCCATTACGCCGTAGGGCGAAAGTCCGCAGTACCAACAGTCGCGGTCGGCGTTTGTGGTACCGGTTTTGCCCACTATATCCCAGCCGTCAACCTTTGCATAGGCAGCCTTTGTGTGCGCCGCAACGGTCATATTGTAGTGGAGCAGCCTGTTCATTATTGTTGCTGTCTCGGCTGAATAAGCCTGCTTTGGAATATTGTCGCGCTTGTCGATGATGATATTGTCCTCTGAGTCGGTAACATAATAATAGGTATAGGGCTCGTAATACAAGCCGCCGTTACCCATATAGGTGTATGCCGCCGCCATTTCTCTTACCGAAACGCCGCCGTTCATACCGCCGATCGAGAGTGCGCCGGTAATCTCGGAATCTTCCTCGTTAAGCTTTTTAAAGCCCATTTTGGTGACCGCCTGCTCATATGCTACCGACGGTCCGCCAATCAGCTCCATAACCCTTGCGGCGGTATTGTTTGACGACCATTCGATCGCGTCCGGAAGCAACATATTGCCTTTGCTGCCCGAATACCAGTTGCCCGGTCCTGACTTGTAGTAGCCGGTTTCGGGGTCGTAAGCGTATTTTTCTATCGGATCATCAAGCACTGTTGACGAATAATAAAGCTGTTTGTTGTCTATTGCAAGCGGATATACAAACACCGGCTTGATTGAAGAACCGGGCTGCAAAGTTGAGTGCGTCGCTCTGTCCCATTCAAGAGCCCGGGTTTTTCTTTTTGAGCTTCCTACAGTGGCAATTACCCTTCCGTCAAAGTCCATGAGCACACTGCCGACCTGCAAATCAGGGTCAGAGCTTTTGTCGATCCCCTTTGCCGCGTCCTCCATATACTCCTGCATGTCCTCGTCCATCGCGCAGTAGATTTTGAGGCCCTCGGTAAAAAGCTTGTCCGAAGCAGCGTCCTCGGAAATATTATAATACTGAGCAAGGTCGCGCTTTAGGTCATAATATAGCTGGTCGATATACCAGTTTTGAACATAATCGTTATCCTCGTCGTCATCGTCGTCGGAAACGTTTTGGAAGCCGATAAACTTCATTTCCTCGGATTCCTTCATAGCTTTGTCATACTCGTCCTTGGAAAGGTAGCCCTGGTCATACATTTCGCTGATAACAATTTCGCGGCGGATTTTGTTTTGGTCGGGATAAACCAGCGGATTCCATCGCGATGGGTTCTGAGTGATTCCTGCTATTGCCGCGCACTCCGCAACCGAACAGTCCTTGATGCTTTTGTCAAAATAGAGCTGTGCCGCCGCCTCGACGCCCTGGCAGTTGTTTCCGAAGTTTACAACGTTGAGATAAGCCTCAAGAATCTGGTCCTTGGTGTATTCCTGCTCAAGCTTTAGTGCCTTGCAGATTTCTCTGAGCTTACGGTTGATTGAAACCTCGTTGTCGTTTGTAATATTCTTGATAAGCTGCTGGGTGATCGTCGAGCCGCCGTAGCTGCTGCCGTCGGTGGCAAGATTTGCCATAGCCGAAAGGGTTCTTGTCCAGTCAACGCCGATATGCTCAAAAAATCTTTTGTCCTCGATCGCAACCTGAGCGTCGCGCATTGCCTGAGGAATATCCTCGTTGTTGACCCAGATTCGGTTCTCTTTGCTGTAGAGCTTTTGATATTCTTTAAAATCACCATCGCTGTTTTTGACCAGAATATGGCTGGTTTGGTTCATAGACTTTGCTTTTAGGTCTATGCCGGTGGGCTCGCTTGCCAGCGAAAAGATATAAACCGAAAGCGAAATACCCGCGATTATACCTGCCACGGTCAACACCGCGGCAAAGGTAAGCAGAACCTTTCCTAAGCCCTTAAAGAATTTTTTTGCTCCGCTGTCTTGTTTTCTGACCGTAACGGTCGGCTCCGCGCTGACCTCGGTGTAGCGGCTGATATCTGTTTCTCGTTTGTTACGCATATTTACTCCTTCTTCGGCGCAGGCAAAATACGCCCGGCATTTCAACCTGATAAATTAATCTGTTGAAACCCCTCAAAACACGCCGTATTTATGAAGCCAGTTTGTCTGTTTAAACATATACATTATGTATTATAGCACTTTGCGAGCAAAAAATAAATATATTAAATTAAATTTTTAATAGATTTTTTAATAGAAAAAATATATAACCTATCGTATATTTTTATGAAAAACTGCTGTTGCGCGTCTTTTTGCGTACTTTTTCGGGCTGTTTTTAGGGCAAACTGACGGAATAATAAAAGAAAAGGCACGCGCCATGAATTGTGCAGTATTGCCTATAATGAATAATCGAGCCTTTATTGTGAAAAATAGTATTGAAAAACAGTATAATTATAATATCCGGAAGTGTGAAAATGAAAAAGCTGATAGCTGTTACGGGAATAATCTTGATAGGATGCGTTTGCCTTGGAGCGGCATTTGCTCCGCAGCAAGCTGCTCAAACCAGCGCTGCCGCAAGCCCCGACCAAGCAGAAAGTGAATATCTCGTCAAGGCAGAAAACGGAAAAATTGCAATATACAAGACTGACTCCGACAGTCCGCTGTATACTACCGACGCGCTTGTGTCAACCCTGCCGAAAGCCGACATTGAAAAGCTTCGTGCAGGAATCGCGGTTAAGGACGAGCGCGAGCTGAGACGGATTTTGCAGGATTATTGCAGTTAAGGCAACACCGCACAATTCATGGCGCACGCCTTGCTTGCATATTATTCCGTCAGACTGCCCAATAATCAGTATCCATACGTCAGTATGCACACTGATTATTTGTACATTCTGACGAAAAATCTGACTACGCAATCCGCACACCAGAATTATGCGGTATTGCCTTTATCGTTTGCATATTGACTTTTGTGTGCATTTGCGTTACTATTAAATAGTATAGGTGTAAATTCAGGGGAATATCTTTGTATTGTTCAAAAGCTCATACTATATCTCAGATTGGTACGAGATTAAAAACCCGATTGGTACGAGATTAAAAGCCCCGGTAAAACTCAATCAATAGCCAAATATTGCTTTGGTATAATTTCCGTCGGCAAAGGAGCTGTACATATGATTTCAACGATAATAAATGAAACGCTCGGGATCGAATATCCGATATTTCAGGGCGGCATGGCATGGGTGGCTGACGCTTCGCTCGCGGCAGGCGTTTCAAACGCCGGCGGACTTGGAATAATTGCCGCCATGAACTCTAACGGCGAACAGCTCAGAGAAGAGATCCGAAAATGCAAGGAGCTTACAGACAAACCCTTCGGCGTAAATATCATGCTGATGAGCCCGTTTGCGGACGAGGTTTCGGACGTTGTGATTGAAGAAGGCGTCAAGGTTGTCACCACCGGAGCAGGAAATCCCGGAAAATATATGCAAAAATGGCTTGACGCAGATATCAAGGTCATCCCCGTTGTGCCGAGCGTGGCTCTGGCGAGAAAAATGGAGAAAAACGGCGCGTTCGCGCTTATTGCCGAGGGCGGCGAGTCCGGCGGTCATGTGGGTGAGCTAACCACAATGGCTCTTGTTCCTCAGATCGTTGACGCGGTTTCTATCCCGGTAATAGCGGCAGGCGGAATTGCCGACGGCAGACAGCTTGCGGCAGCGTTTATGCTTGGTGCGGTAGGCGTTCAGGTTGGCACGCGCTTTTTGGTTGCCGAGGAATGCACGATTTCTCAGGCATATAAAGACAAAGTACTTAAGGCAAAGGACATAGATTCGGTTGTGACCGGCAAAAGGCTGGGTCATCCGGTGCGCTCGATTCGCAATGCCTTTACACGAGAATACGCAAAGGCTGAATACGATTCAAGCTCCGTTTCGGACGAGGAGCTTGAAAAAATGGCAACAGGCGTGCTCAGGCTTGCCGCAAGAGAGGGAGACGTCAAAAACGGCTGCGTTCTTGCCGGTCAGGTCGCAAGCATGGTAACAAGGGAACAGTCCGCAAAGGAGATCATCACCGAGATGTTCGCCCAGGCGGAGGAGGTTTTGAACGGAGCGGCAAAATGGGTAAAATAGCGTTTGTATTTTCAGGACAGGGCGCTCAGTACAGCGGCATGGGTAAGGAAATGTATGATTCTTCTGCTGCCGCAAAAGCCGTTTTTGATATGGCGGACAGCGTTCGCAAGGGTACCTCCAAGCAGTGCTTTGAGGGCACAAAAGAGGAGCTCTGTCAAACCGTGAATACTCAGCCCTGCGTTTTTACCGCGGATCTGGCTGCGGCAAGGGCGCTTGAAGAAAAAGGCATCAAGCCTGATTTTATCGCAGGCTTTTCGCTGGGCGAAATCGCGGCTCTCGCGTTTTCGGGGATCCTCAGCGATGAAGAAGCGTTTAAGCTTGTATGCAAACGCGGCGAGCTTATGGATAAAGCGGCGAACGAGAACAAAGGAGCTATGGCGGCAGTTATGAAGCTAAGTCCGGAAAAGGTTGAAGAAATCTGCTCCGGCTTTGACAAAACTTATCCCGTCAATTACAATTCTCCGGCGCAGACTGTTGTCGCAACCACAGAAGAAAACGCCGAGGCGTTTTGCGGAGCTGTCAAGGAAGCCGGCGGCAAAGCAAAGCTGCTGGCGGTCAGCGGAGCTTTTCATTCTCCGTTTATGGCTCAGGCGGCAGAGGGTCTTGCAAAGTACATGGAAAACATTGAATTCGGCAGTCCAAAGCTTCCGATTTATTCAAATTACACCGCAAAGCCCTATGAGGGCGACTTCAAATCGCTTGTCAAAGCGCAGGTCGAAAGCCCTGTAAGGTGGCAAAATATAATTGAAAACATGATTTCAGAGGGCGCGGACATATTTATCGAGGTCGGCGTAGGCAAAACCCTGACCGGGCTGATAAAGAGAATTAACGCGGACGTAAAAGCGTTCAAGGTTGAAACGCCGGAGGATATTGACGCGCTTGAGCTATAAAATTTGCGGCGAACGCCTTGCTTGCATAATATGGAGGAAACTACATGAAATTTGAAAATAAAACCGCGGTTATAACAGGCGGATCAAGAGGAATCGGGCTTGCAATCGCAGAAAAGCTTGCCGCTCAGGGCGCGAATATCGCGATCTTATACGTCGGCGACGAAAGCGAGGGCAAGGCGGCGGTTGAGCAGCTCGCAAAATACAACGTCAAGGCAGAGCAGTATTTCTGCGATGTTTCCGACTTTGAAGCTTCAAAACAGGTTGTGGAAAAGGTTATCGAAGAATTCGGCGGCATTGACTTTCTTATCAACAACGCCGGCATAACCCGCGACAAGCTGGTGCTCAATATGGAGGAAAGCGATTTTGACGCGGTTATCGGCGTGAACCTCAAGGGCACGTTCAATATGATCAAGCACACTTACAAGCATTTTATGAAGAAAAGATACGGCAGGATCGTCAGCACCTCGTCGATCGTCGGAATCATCGGCAACGCCGGTCAGGCTAATTATTCCGCCTCGAAGGCAGGAATTATCGGACTCACAAAGTCCGTTGCGCGTGAGCTTGCAGGCCGCGGCGTTACTGTCAACGCTGTTGCCCCAGGCTACATCGGCACCGACATGACAAACGCCTTGTCCGACAAAATCAAAGAAACAATGAAGGCTCAGATCCCGGCAAAGCGAATCGGCACTCCCGACGACGTTGCAGGGGTTGTTGAGTTCCTTTGCTCAGACGAAGCAGCATATGTTACAGGCGAGGTTATCCGCGTTGACGGCGGACTCGCAATATAGGAGACAAATATATGAGCAGAAGAGTTGTAGTAACCGGTCTCGGCGCAATCAGCCCGGTTGGAAACGACGTTCCGACTATGTGGAAAAACATGATTGACGGCGTGTGCGGAATTGACGAAATCTCAGCCTTTGACACAAGCGACCTCAAGGTACATATCGCAGGAACGGTCAAGGGCTTTGAACCCGAAAAATATTTTGAAAAAAGAGAAGCCAAAAAGCTGGATATCTACTGTCAGTATGCAATCGCTGCCGCTCAGGAGGCGGTTGACGACAGCAAAATTCTGGGAACTATTGACGAAAACCGCTTTGGCGTTTATATAGGCGCCGGAATCGGCGGACTGAATACATTTGTAAACAACACGATCGGACTCGAAACCGGCGGACCGCGCAAGGTTTCTCCGTTCTTTATTCCTATGATGATTGGAAATATCGCGACGGGCAACGTTGCGATTCGCTTCAAAGCCAAGGGCGTTTCGCTCTCGGTCATGAGCGCGTGCGCAACCGGCACAAACTCGATTGGCGAAGCCTTTCACGCAATCAAAGACGGCTACGCCGACGCGATAATCGCCGGCGGCGCAGAGGCTGTTGTAGCACCGCTGACAATTGCCGGCTTCCAGAATATGAAAGCGCTTTCGACCAACCCGGACCCTAAAAAAGCTTCACGTCCCTTTGACAAGGACAGAGACGGCTTTGTTATGGGTGAAGGCGCCGGGATGCTGATCCTTGAGGAATACGAGCACGCGGTTGCGCGCGGCGCAAAGATCTACGCTGAATTCTGCGGCTACGGCAATACCTGCGACGCTTATCATGTTACAGCTCCCGACCCCGAGGGTGCGGGACTTGCAAGAGCGATCAAAATCGCGTTTGACGAGGCAAGCGTGCCTGACAACGCGCAAATTTATATTAACGCTCACGGCACAAGCACTCACCTCAACGACCTAACTGAGACTATGGCTATAAAGACCGCTCTCGGCGAAAAGGCGTATGACGCGAGCATAAGCTCGACAAAATCTATGACCGGTCATATGCTGGGCGCGACAGGCGCGATTGAAGCGATCGCTGCGATCAAGGCGATTGACGAGGGCATGATTCCTCCCACTATTAACCTTGATGAGCCCGACGAAGGACTTGACCTGAACTATACGCCAAACACGGCGGTAAAGCGAGAGGTAAACGTTGCCGCCTCGACCAACCTCGGCTTTGGTGGTCACGACGCCTGCATTGTTTTTAAAAAGATTTAGGAGAATTCACATGATCGATATAGCTGTTTTGAAGGAATATATCAAGGTGCTTGAGGAAAGCAGCCTTTCTACAATAGAGATTTCGGATGAAAAAGACAAAATCCGTCTGGAAAAGCCCAAAATCGCAGCCGCACAGGTAACGGAACCGGTTGCGGATCCTTCCGCGTATTCCGCTGCGTCAGCGGTTTCTGTTCAGCCTGCACCCGGCAAGAGCATCAATGCTCCGATTGTAGGCGTTTTCTATATTGCTCCATCACCCGACGCAGAGCCCTATGCTCCGGTTGGAAAGAGGGTAAAAAAAGGAGACGTTGTGTGTATTATCGAGGCAATGAAGTGTATGAATGAAATCCAAGCGGAAGAGGACGGCGAGATTGCCGAAATTTTGGCAAATAACGGCGACCTTGTTGAATACAATCAGCCGCTGTTTAGACTTAAGTAACAAAATCGGAGAAGTGTAATGCTTAACAAAGAAGAAATTATGAAAATCCTGCCCCATCGCGACAACATGCTCTTGGTTGATGAAGCTGAAAGCATTGATGAAAACACCGCAAAGGGCAGATATACGATCAAGGGTGACGAATTCTTTTTGCAGGGACATTTTCCGGGCAATCCTGTTGTTCCGGGAGTTATTCTCTGCGAAATGATGGGGCAGGCAAGCTGTTGTCTGCTCGCTGACAAGGTCAGCAACTGCACTCCTTATTTCACCAAGATGAATAACGTTAAGTTCAAAAATCCGGTAAAGCCCGGCGACACGCTCGAAAGCGTTTGTACTCTTACAAAAAGCCGCGGCGCGTTTTATTTTATTGACGCAAAGGGCTATGTTGACGGCAAGCTGTGCGTAAGCGCGGAGCTTTCGTTTGCGCTTGTCGAGAATAAGGACTGATCGGTACTTTTTTCAGAACAAAATTCCAATGCGCTTTGGCGCAAAAGAGTGTGATTATATATGTTTTCTAAAATTTTGATAGCCAACCGCGGAGAAATCGCAGTTAGGATAATCAGAGCCTGCCGCGAAATGGGGATTTCGACCGTAGCTATATATTCCGAGGCGGACAAAAACGCGATGCACGTTCAGCTTGCTGACGAAAGCTACTGCGTCGGCGGAAGCAGAGTGAGCGAAAGCTACCTTAATATCCCGGCAATTCTCACGGTTGCGGTTGAAAGCGGAGCCCAGGCGATCCACCCCGGCTACGGACTGCTTTCGGAAAACGCAAAATTTGTTTCGCTGTGCGAACAATGCAATATCAACTTTATAGGTCCCACCTCGGAGATGATTCGCAAGCTCGGTGACAAAGACAACGCGCGAAAAACAATGAGAGCAGCCGGTGTTCCGGTAACTCCCGGCTGTGATATAGTCGAAAATGTTGAAGACGCCAAAGCAGAAGCGGAAAAAATCGGTTTTCCCCTGCTTATTAAGGCGCGCGCAGGCGGCGGCGGAAAAGGAATTCGCCGGGTTGACTTTATCGAGCAGTTTGAAGAAGCGTTTATGGCGGCTTCAAGCGAAGCAAAGTCGGCTTTCGGCGACGGAGCGTGCTATCTTGAAAAGTTTATTTTTCCGGTAAAGCACATTGAAATGCAGCTTCTCTGCGACAAATACGACAACATAATTTGTCTGGGCGAGAGAGAATGTTCTATCCAGCGCAAAAATCAAAAAATGATTGAGGAAAGCCCAAGCCCCGCGCTTGACGAAAAAACGCGCAAGCAAATGATGATCGCTGCGGTCAAGGCGGCAAAGGCTGTTAATTACATAAATGCCGGAACAGTTGAGTTTTTGCTTGACAACGACAGCAATTTCTATTTTATGGAAATGAATACAAGATTGCAGGTTGAGCACGGCGTAACCGAAATGGTGACCGGACTCGACATTGTGCAGTGGCAGATACGCATTGCTGCCGGCGCGATGCTCAGCCGCACTCAGGACAGCATCTTTACGCACGGTAACGTTATTGAATGCAGGATCAACGCCGAAAATCCCGACAAGGGCTACCGCCCCAGCTGCGGAAAAATCACGCGCCTTCATACACCGGGCGGTTCATTTGTTCGCTTTGACACAGCGATTTATCAGGACTATGTTGTACCGCCGTACTATGATTCGATGATCGGCAAGCTGATTGTTCAGGCGCGCAGCCGCGCCGAGGCAATACGCAAGATGAAAATGGCGCTGTCTGAGCTGACGATCGACGGCATTGATATTAACCGCGACGTGCTTGCCGAGATCCTTTCGGACGAAAGGTTTGAAAGCGGAGAATACACGACCGATTTTATGTCGGATTTTGAAAAACGCAGAAACAACTGATTTGATATTAAATTATTATGGACTTATTTTCTTTTGTAAAACCTAAAAACGAGCTTGAATCCAAGCCCGACGAAAAACAAAAGCCGTTTGTTCCCGAGGAAATGTGGGTCAAATGCCCAAGCTGCAATCAAATGCTTCTCACTACAGATTTGCAGGAAAACCTCTATGTCTGCACGCGTTGCAATCACCACTTTAGGATAAGCGCGCAAAAAAGGCTTGATTTGCTCGCGGACAACGGAAGCTTCGCGGAATTTGACGCCAACCTTAGAAGCAAAAATATACTGGATTTTCCCGGCTATGACAAAAAGCTTGAAAAGGCAGAAAAAAACGCCGCCGAAAGTGTGACCTGCGGCGAATGTACAATTGACGGGGTAAAATCCGTGCTTTGCATAATGAACGCCGACTTTATGATGGGCAGTATGGGCACAGTCACAGGCGAAAAAATCACACGCGCGTTTGAATACGCAACCGAAAAGAGGCTTCCGGTTATTGTTTGCACCGTCTCGGGCGGCGCAAGAATGCAGGAAGGAATTTTGTCGCTGATGCAGATGGCAAAAACCTCCGGTGCAGTCAAAAGGCACAGCGACGCAGGCTTGCTGTATATTACCGTGCTCACAGACCCGACAACAGGCGGAGTCACAGCGTCGTTTGCTATGGAGGGCGATATTATCCTTGCAGAACCGGACGCGCTTGTGGCATTTGCGGGTCCGAGGGTTATTGAGCAGACAATTCGTCAAAAGCTTCCAAAGGACTTTCAAACCTCTGAATTCGTAATGCAAAAGGGCTTTATAGACGCGGTTGTTGACCGCGGAATGTTAAAGGAAACGCTTTCAAAGCTGCTTAAAATGCACGGATACAAGGAGGCAAAGCAATGACGGCATACGAAAGGGTCATGGCGGCAAGGGACTCCAAAAAGCTCACTGCCGTTGACTATATCAGCTATATGTTCGGCGACAGCTTCTTTGAGCTGCACGGCGACAGAAGATACGAGGATGACAAAGCTGTTGTCGCAGGGCTTGCGATGCTATATGACACTCCGATCACCGTTATCGGAATTGAAAAAGGCAGGAACACCAAGGAGCGTATGGAGCGTAATTTTGGTCAGGCTCACCCCGAAGGCTACCGAAAAGCCCTCAGACTGATGAAGCAGGCTGAGAAATTCCATCGTCCTGTGCTGTGTCTGGTTGACACAAGCGGTGCGTTCTGCGGAATCGGCGCTGAAGAAAGGGGTCAGGGACAGGCTATTGCCGAAAATCTGATGGAAATGATGACGCTGAAAACTCCTGTCCTCACAATTCTTATCGGAGAAGGCGGAAGCGGCGGCGCGCTCGCGCTTGCGGTTGCCGATGAGGTTTGGATGCTTGAAAACTCGGTTTATTCGGTAATTTCTCCGGAGGGCTGCGCGTCGATTCTTTGGAAAGACAGCACAAAGGCTCCGGAAGCGGCAGAAGCGTTAAAGATGACCGCTCAGGACTTGTTTGGACTTGGCGTGATAGAGCGTATTATTCGTCAGCCAAAGGCAGACGACAAAGCGATGTTCGAGAGCTTAAAGCTGCTTGTGAGCAGGACCTTTGAAAAAAACCTTGCAATGACAGATGAAGAGCTGCTTGAGCACCGCTACGGCAGATTCAGAAAAATAGGGGCAAATCAAAATAATTACATGGGCGACAAGTAAACACAACAATACCAATCAAGGGCAATTTCGCACTTTCATGCGGCATTGCCCTATAATCGGGCAAAGGTGAGGAAAGTATGAAAAAAGTGCTTGGGAACATTTTCAGATTTTTGATGATAGCTATTGCCGCAGTTATGCTCGGCTGTTTTGTGGAAACTATGTTTTCCAATATGATAAACATCGGAAATATAGTCGGCTGCGCGCTTTGTCTGTGGATTATCTGCGTATGTATAAAGCCGCTTCACCACAGGATAAGAGATTCTCTGAAAAAAATCAAATTCACAAGCTTTATTTATCGTTTTGTCAGCTTTTTATTCATTTTTCTTTCAATCTACGGAGCAATTGTAACCGGCGCAATGGTATATGCCGCGCTCCAGCCTCCGGCTCAGGGCGCAACCGCTCTGGTTTTGGGCGCGTACGTACGACCAAACGGAGAGCCGTCTAATATGCTCAACGGAAGGATTATGGCGGCTGAGGAATATTTGAACGAAAATCCCAACACCGACGCAATTCTCACCGGCGGTCAGGGCGACAATGAGGTTATGAGCGAGGCGGATTGTATGTACCGCGTTTTGACAGATGACGGAATCTCACCCGACAGACTCTACAGAGAGGTTGAAGCAAACAACACCTTTAAGAATATTGTGAACTCAAAGCGAATAATCGAGGACAATTCGCTTGGCGACGATATTGCAGTTTGCACAGACGGCTTTCATCAGCTAAGAGCAAGGCTTATCGCGTCGCAAACCGGAATCAGCGGCAAAATCGGCGCCGTAAACGCCAAAACAAGGCTTTGGTACATTCCTACATATGCGGTGCGCGAATGGTTTGCCCTGCCCTATCAGCTAATTGTACCCCAGCACTGATCTTTTAGTTTAATGGGCAATTTCGGTCGAGCAGACAGGTTTTGCTTTAAAAAAACGTTTCCGCCCGATTGTATCAATATTGCTATAGTTTTATTAAAACAGCCGTAAGATCGCACCCATGTGTGCGACTTCGGTTAAGCACAGCATTACCTTAAGCACAAAACCTCCTGTTCGAACGAACAGGAGGTTTTTATACTATTGGTTTGATTTATGTTACAACAAATGCGCTCTGAGCTCCTCGCCGGATTTTGCGCTGAGGTATGCCGGCGGCAGGTCAAAAATCGTCTTTGCACCGCTTGCTCCCTCGCTGTTGAGCCTTTGAGCCGCACGCGCACACGCTATCAGCACCGAGCCGGTAAACTCTGGGTTAGAATCAAGCTTTAGGCTGTATTCAATTACATGCTTGTTGCCTTCGCTTGTGCTGCCCGAATAGATAACCGAGCCGCCGTGAGGAAGTCCGCTGTGGTTCTGCTTCATTTCCTCGGCGGATATAAAATGCACGGTCGTGTCGTAGTCTGCAAAATAGTTAGGCATAGTCTTGATTTCGTTTTCGATTCGCGCCAAATCAGCACCGTCCTCGGCAACAACAAAGCACTCTCTTGTGTGCTTTTCGCGCGTTGTAAGGGTCGGGTCTGCACCGCTTCTAACCTTGTCAAGAGCCTGAGGAACCGGGATCGTGTACTGGCGGCAGTCGAGCACGCCCTCGATTCTTCTAACCGCGTCGGAATGTCCCTGACTTACGCCCTTGCCCCAGAAGGTGTAATCTTTTCCGTCAGGGAGAACAGCGGTTGCGTACAGTCTGCTGATTGAGAACATTCCGGGATCCCATCCGCAGGAGATTATGCCGATTTTGCCTGCCTTTTTAGCAGCTGCGTCAACGTTTGCAAAATGCTCCGGAATTCTTGCATGAGTATCAAAGGAATCAATTACGTTGTACATAGCCGCATATTTAGGAGTCATTTCCGGTAGATCGGTCGCGCTTCCTCCGCAGATCACCAAAACGTCGATATCCTCTTTGCCTGTATCAAGCTCGGCAACACTCTTTACAGGAACACCCTCGGTGTTAATTTTCATTGAGCCGGGGTCACGGCGCGTATACACCGCAACAAGCTCCATGTCGTCGTTCTTTTTTACAGCGGCTTCAACGCCTCTGCCCAGGTTGCCGTAGCCCAAAATTCCGATTTTTATCATTTGCTTACCTCCATAGTTTATATGTGCTTATTTGATATAGGCAATACCGCATAATTCTGGTGCGCGGATTGCGTAGTCAGATTTTTCGTCAGAATGTACAAATAATCAGTGTGCATACTGACGTATGGATACTGCGGAATAATATGCAAGCAAGGCGTGCGCCATGAATTGTGCGGTGTTGCCTATACATTATTTTGCGATTTTCAGCGAAATGTCAAACGCCTTGACCGAATGGGTGATCGCGCCCATTGAGATTATATCAACGCCGGTTTCGGCGATAGCGCGGATCGTTTCGTCAGTGATTCCGCCGCTTGCTTCAAGGATCGCTCTTCCGCCGGTGATTTTTACGGCTTCCTTCATCATATCTACGCTCATATTGTCGAGCATGATTACATCAACACCGGCGTTTATCGCTTCGTTAAGCTCGTCAAGGTTTCTGACCTCGAGTTCAATTTTCGTCATATGTCCGAGCTTTGATTTCAGCTTTTTTACAGCGTTTGAAATTCCTCCTCCGGCGTCAACGTGGTTGTCCTTGAGCATTGCCGCGTCAGAAAGATTGTAGCGGTGGTTTTTGCCGCCGCCCACAGTCACCGCGTATTTTTGCAGGGGCCGCAGTCCCGGAAGCGTCTTTCGTGTGTCGGCGATCGTCGCGTTGGTGCCTTCTATAAGCTTTACCGCCCTGTTTGTCGCGGTAGCCACTCCGCTCATATGCTGTATCAGGTTAAGGGCAGTGCGCTCTCCCTTAAGTATTGTCTTTGTTTTACCTTTGATTTCCGCTATAATATCTCCGTTTTTGAGCTCGTCGCCGTCGTGCTTAAAGATCTTTGCCTTAACGTCGCCGGGCTGCAAAACCTCAAAAACCCTGAGCGCAAGCTCGATTCCACAGAGCACACCGTCGCTTTTTGCGAGAAATCTTGCGGTGTTTTCCTGCTCGTCGTCGATAAGATAGTCGGTAGCCGCGTCGAGGTAATTGATATCCTCCAGCAGGGCGGTTTTGATTATATTGTCTGCATATATGCTGTTAAGAGTCATTTTCGTCCTCCAATACTTCGTCAAAAATTATGCTCGCAACAATCGCTATGCTTCTCGCTTCTATGAGGTCGGAGCTGATTTGGTAGCTTTTTGAGAAAAGCTTTGCAACAATTTCTTCAACCTTTTTTTGGCTTTCGCGGTATTTTTCCGGCTTTGGAATCACAAAATACGCGTCCTGCAAAATCTCTCTGATCTGCGAACGGAAGCCTCGCGGCATTTGCTCTCCTTCAATTGGGCGGTGCGCAGGCTCGATTCCCAGCGGCTTTCTGCCGTATTTTCTCAGCTTTGCGGTAATGCTTTCGGCTGCAGCACGCGAGAAAACAAGTGCTTCAAGCAGCGAATTGCTCGCAAGTCTGTTTGCGCCGTGAACGCCGGTATGCGAGCATTCTCCGGCAGCGTAAAGTCCCTCTACCGAGGTTTCGGCAAAAAGATTTACGTCTATTCCGCCCATAAGGTAGTGCTGACAGGGAAAAACAGGTATTCTGTCCTTGGTGATGTCAACGCCCTCTTCAAGACATCTTGAATAGATCATCGGGAAGCGTTCTCTGATAAAGTCCGCAGGCTTGTGGGTTATGTCAAGATAAAATTTGTCGCTTCCTGTTTTGATTGACTCGCGGATTATCGCGTTTGAAACCACGTCTCGCGGTGCCAGCTCTCCGCGCTTGTCATAATCAAAGGCAAAGCGTTCTCCGTTGCAGTTGAGCAGAACCGCGCCCTCTCCCCTGACTGCCTCGCTGATCAAAAAACGTTCTCTGTCTTTTTCTGCGGCAAAGGCGGTCGGATGAAACTGAACGCGCGAAAGGTGCCTGATTTTTGCGCCGAGCATGTGCGCGAAAGCGATTCCGTCGCCGGTTGCGATTGCAGAATTGGTGGTATACTGATATACTCTGCCGATTCCGCCCGTTGCGAGAATACAAAACGAGCTGCCGTAGTATTCGCTTTCGCCGTTCCTCAAAATGCTCAGATAGAAGCCTCCGAGCGATTTGTGGATCGAATAAACCAGCGCGTTGTCAAGTATAGTCACGTTTTCACGCTGCATGACGACCTCAATCAGCCTGTCAACGATCGCCTTTCCGGTGCTGTCACGGTGGTGAACGATCCTGTGGCGGCTGTGTCCGGCTTCAAGGGTTTTGCAAAGCGTTCCGTCGGGATTTATGTCAAAATCAACGCCAAGCTCCTTGATTTTTAAAACGTCAAGGGGACCTTCTCTGACAAGCTTTTCAACCGCAGAAAGCTTGTTTTTGTATTTGCCCGCAATCAGCGTGTCGTTGATATGGAGCTTGTAGCTGTCGTGGATAGTGTCGAGCACACAGGCAACGCCGCCCTGGGCAAGCGCGCTGTTTGACAAGTCGAGCTCACGCTTTGATACAAGCAAAACGCTTATATCGCTCGGAAAATTCAGCGCAGCATACAGACCTGCCGCTCCTGTGCCGACGATTATTACGTCATATTTTTTTTTCATATTTTTTACTCCGGTTTTTTTAGCAAGGAATTTACAAATTATATATAATGTATTATACTACTAAATGGAAGAATAGTAAACAGAAATTTATGATTTTGTGAGGAACAAAATGGATTTAATCAGCAACGAAGTAAAAACAGACCGCGCCCTGTTAATAAACGTCGATACAGGAGAATACGACGCTCAGGCTTCACTTGACGAGCTTTTTGAACTGGTTGAAAGTGCCGGAGCAGAGCCTGCTTTCTCGGTCACGCAAAACCTGAACCGTCCGGAAACCGCGACCTTTGTGGGAACCGGAAAGCTTGCCGAGATCGCCGAGCTTTGCCGCGAACAGGAGATCGACCTTATTGTTGCGGACAGCGAGCTGTCGCCGACCCAGATCAGAAATATTGAAAAAGAAACCGACACAAGAGTTATCGACCGCACCACGCTGATCCTTGACATTTTTGCACAGCGTGCTCGTTCGCGCGAGGGAAAATTGCAGGTTGAGCTGGCTCAGCTAAAATATATGCTGCCCCGACTGACCGGAAAGGGAATTGAAATGTCAAGGCTGGGCGGCGGAATAGGAACGCGAGGCCCCGGCGAAACCAAGCTCGAAACCGACCGCCGACACATAAGGCGAAAAATGGAAACGCTCAAGGACGAGCTGAAGGAGCTTGAAAAGCACCGCGAGATGCTAAGGAAACGCAGAGAAAAGGACGGCGTGATCACCTGCGCGATCGTCGGCTATACAAACGCCGGAAAGTCAACCTTGATGAACTATTTAACAAACGCAGGCGTGCTGGCTCAGGACAAGCTTTTTGCAACGCTTGACCCGACCTCGCGCGCTCTAAAGCTTCCGAGCGGCATAACAGTTATGATGATAGATACGGTAGGTCTTGTGCGGCGGCTTCCGCACCATTTGGTCGAGGCGTTCCACTCAACGCTCGAGGAAGCGGCAACCTCGGATATTATCATCAATCTTTGCGACGCTTCCAGCGAAGAAGCAAGGACCCACCTGAGCGTCACAAAGGATCTGCTCGAAAGTCTTGGCTGCGGAGATACGCCGATCATAACGGTGCTCAACAAGTGCGACCTTTTACAAAACGACGTGATCACTCAGAATTTTGGCTCCTGCATTAAAATAAGCGCGAAAACCGGCGAGGGGATCGACTTGCTCTTGCAGGCGATAGACGACAATCTGCCGCTCAGAATGAAAAGAGTCAGGCTTTTGGTTCCGTTTTCCGACGGCGGTATAATAAACGAAATTCGCCAAAAGGCAACGCTGCTGAGCGAGGAATACGTTGCCGAGGGTATCAGCGTTGAAGCGATTGTGGACGAGATTTTGTATGCAAGGGTTGCTCAATGGGCGGTCGAAGAATGACAAGCTTTTAACAAGGTGACATTTTTTCGGTATTGTATTTTTTATTTTTGTTTGATATAATACTATTTATGTAGGCTGCGTTGCACAGCTTGCGGCGTTGCCGTATTATCTTTTATAAGAGGTTATGAAAATGGAACAATTACTTGCAAAGAATCTTTTTGATTACAGCAAAACTATAGCAAAGCCCCTGCTTGAAAGCGTTGAGTTTCCGTGGGAAGCCTTGCCAAAAATCAGCGAGTTTATTATTGAGCTCGGCAAGACCCTTGACCCCGAGGTTTTTGAGCAGAAAGGCGAGAATATTTGGGTTGCCAAAAGCGCGAAGATTTTTCCCACCGCTTATCTGGGCGGTCCTCTGATCATCTGTGAGGATGCAGAGGTAAGGCACTGCGCGTTTATTCGTGGTTCGGCGATCGTAGGAAAGGGCGCGGTTGTCGGCAACTCGACCGAGCTGAAAAACTCGATTCTCTTTGACTGCGTTCAAACTCCGCACTACAACTACATAGGCGACAGCATTCTGGGCTATAAGGCTCACACGGGTGCCGGAACGATCACATCTAACCTGAAAAGCGACAAGAGCCTTGTCACCGTTTTGTGCGACGGCGAAAAGCTGGACACCAACATCAAAAAATTCGGCGCGATGCTCGGCGACTATGTTGAGGTCGGCTGCAACAGCGTGCTGAATCCCGGCTCGGTCATCGGCAGAAATACCAGCATCTATCCGCTTTCATTTGTCAGAGGATACGTTCCGCAGGACAGCATCTATAAGCGTCTGGGCGAGGTTGCCGAAAAGGTTTGATTTTCACACAAATAAAATACCATAAAAGAACACCGACCCCAAAAGCAGAGGTCGGTGTTCTTTATGTATATTTATAGGTTGTTATACGAAATCATCCGGATATGAACCGTTTAAAAGACTTTTCAGCCTTTCTGCTGTCCATATTTTTGTTGTTCGCACCTCCGGTTTTCCGTTTACTATGCTTAGAATCATGCTTTTTTCGGCTAGTGAGCTGTCTAAGGAGTTGTCAAATACATACAGCTCATCACAAATCTCAAACAGATGAGGAAGTAAGCGCAACGCCCTTTTGTAACGATTTACTATCTTTTCAACAGGAACATCATGCCCTCCGTTGACTACACGCTTTTTCACTCGTTTAATGTTGATTGCAGGGTCATAAGTCAAAACATAAATGCATATTATTTTGTACCCTTTTTCACGAGCCTGTTTCAAAAAATCAATCTTTTCAGGCGTTGACATAACCGTTTCAAACGTGAAGCTTGTTCCTTTTGAGAGAAAGTATTCTCTTGTTCTTGTCGCTGTTTGAGCCGCTTCCAAAGCATCGCAGCCCAATTCACGCTGAATCAAATCGGCGTTGATATATTCACCGATTACCTTAATGCCTGCGGTGATTGTGCTTTTACCGGAACCGTTCGGACCGGCAAAAACCAAAATAGTAGGTACATCGGTATTATCTGTGCTTTTTTTCGTTTCATCCTGCTCTGTATTCCTGTTATTTGATGACATGACATTAACCTTTCGTATCAGTAAACTTTATATTGTTACAAGCGTCAATGTAAGCTGATTTAGGTAATTCGGCTTTTGAATCTGCTGATTTTATTGAATTTAATACAGCCTTTTCCAATTCATCTTTGTCAAAAAACGCAGGATCCTGTTTTGGAACCGTTACATCAAACGGAAATCCTTTTTCTGCAATGAACCTGTTCAGAAAAATACTGACAGCATTACTGAGCGACAAGCCGATAGCGTTCGCTATTTCTTCTGCCTTTGCTTTTGATTCGTCATTGTAGCGCACTGAAATAATTGCCATTATGGATCAACTCCTGTTTCATTTTTAACCTATTTCTTATACATTGTAATACAATAATTATTATTTGTCAACTATTGCAATACAAATGTGTTTTTTAAAGTGCAACTAAAAGAACACCGACCCCAAAAAAGCTGTGGTCGGTGTTCTTTTATTATTAGAGGTCTATTTATCGAAATCAACGGTTAGTTATACCGATTCTCCGTTGTTTCCGTAGTATGCGTTGAGATACATCTGCTTGATTTCCTTCATAAGCGGATATCTTGGGTTCGCGCCGGTGCACTGATCGTCAAACGCCTGCTCAGTCATTTCATCAAGCGAGTCAAGGAATACCTGCTCGTCAACGCCGTATTCTTTGATAGAATTCTTTATGCCCACTCTCGCCTTGAGGTCGTTGATTGCCTTGATAAGGTTTTCTACGCTTTCCTTGTCATCCTTGCCGGCAAGACCGAGGAATCTTGCAACCTCGGCGTAACGCGCCAT
Source organism: uncultured Ruminococcus sp. (assembly GCA_905233145.1). Classification (GTDB taxonomy): domain Bacteria; phylum Bacillota; class Clostridia; order Oscillospirales; family Acutalibacteraceae; genus Ruminococcoides. The sequence goes on from CAJODI010000045.1 coordinate 24,456, forward strand.
TGTGTGCGGATGATCATACTGTGGGAAGGTACCCATCTTTGCCGGAACCTCGGCGGAGTTAAAGCGGATCACCTGCTCGATCATGAGCGCGTTGGCAATACCGTGCGCAATATGGTGGAACGCACCGAGCTTGTGCGCCATTGAATGGCAAACTCCGAGGAACGCGTTTGCAAACGCCATACCTGCCATTGTTGCCGCATGAGCAACCTTTTCACGAGCAAACGGCTCTTTCATGCCGTTGTCATAGCAAGCCGGCAAGTATTTGAAGATCACGTCGAGTGCCTTGAGCGCGAGACCGTCGGTAAAGTCGGTTGCGAGCATTGAAGCATAAGCCTCAAGCGCGTGAGTAACCGCGTCAATACCCGAAGCAGCCGTAAGACCCTTTGGACCGCTCATCATATTGTCTGCGTCTACGATTGCCATATTCGGCATGAGCTCATAGTCCGCAAGCGGATATTTTACGCCTGTTTCCTGGTCGGTGATTACCGCAAACGGAGTTACCTCTGAGCCTGTACCGGACGAGGTCGGAACAGCAACAAAATATGCCTTTTCTCCCATTTTGGGGAAAGTATAGATCCTCTTGCGGATATCGCTGAAACGCATTGCCATATCCATGAAATCTACCTCGGGATGCTCATAAAGTACCCACATGATTTTTGCCGCGTCCATAGCGGAACCGCCGCCCAGCGCGATGATAACGTCGGGCTCAAACTTGCGCATAACCTCCGCACCCTTTTGAGCGGAGAGAAGCGACGGATCCGGCTCAACATCGGCAAAGGTTGTGTGAACAATGCCCATTTCGTCGAGCTTATCGGAAATCGGCTTGGAATAGCCGTTTTTATAAAGGAAGGAATCTGTTACAATAAAGGCTCTCTTTTTGCCCATAACGTCCTTAAGCTCCTGAAGAGCAACAGGCATACAGCCTTTTTTGATATAAACCTTTTCAGGTGCTCTGAACCAAAGCATATTCTCTCTCCTTTCGGCAACGCTCTTTATATTAAGAAGGTGCTTTACTCCAACGTTTTCACTTACCGAGTTGCCGCCCCATGAGCCGCAGCCAAGCGTAAGCGAAGGAGTTAGCTTAAAGTTATAGAGGTCGCCGATTCCGCCCTGAGACGACGGTGTGTTCACGAGAATACGGCAGGTTTTCATTCTCGCGGCAAAAACATCAATTTGGTCTTTGCAGTTGATCGCGTCAATATAAATTGACGAGGTGTGACCGTAGCCGCCGTCGGCAATAAGCTGTTCAGCCTTGCCGAGCGCGTCCTCAAAGCTTTCCGCCTTGTACATTGCAAGCACCGGAGAAAGCTTTTCGTGAGCGAATTCCTCGCTGATATCAACCGACTCTACTTCGCCGATAAGAATTTTGGTATCCTCGGGAACCTTAACCCCGGCAAGAGCAGCGATTGTTACGGGACGCTGACCAACGATCTTGGCGTTGAGCGCGCCGTTGATGATGATTGTTTTTCTGACCTTCTCGGTCTCCTCGTCGTTAAGGAAGTAGCAGCCGCGTGCCTTGAATTCCTTTTTGACCTTGGCATAAACCTTTTTTTCTACGATAACGCTTTGCTCAGACGCGCAAATCATACCGTTGTCAAAGGTTTTTGAATGTATGATCGAGTTTACAGCAAGAATAATATCTGCTGTTTCAGTGATTATTGCCGGCGTGTTGCCTGCGCCTACGCCGAGCGCGGGCTTGCCGCTTGAATACGCCGCCTTTACCATTCCGGGACCGCCTGTCGCGAGAATACAGTCCGCCTCTTGCATGAGCATATTTGTAAGCTCAAGCGAGGGCACGTCAATCCAGCGGATAATACCCTCGGGCGCGCCTGCCTTTACAGCAGCCTCAAGAACAACCTTTGCTGCCTCAATCGTGCTCTTTTTGGCGCGGGGATGTGGGCTTATAATAATTCCGTTGCGGGTTTTAAGACAAAGAAGTGCCTTAAAAATCGCAGTAGAGGTTGGGTTCGTTGTTGGGATAACCGCAGCGATAACGCCGATAGGCTCGGCGATTTTTTTGATTCCAAAGACCTTGTCCTCTTCGATAACGCCGCAGGTTTTTACGTTCTTGTATTTGTTGTAGATATACTCCGAGGCAAAGTGATTTTTGATTACCTTGTCCTCCGCAACGCCCATGCCTGTTTCTTCAACAGCCATCTTGGCAAGCGGAAGGCGCGCCTGGTTAGCCGCTGTTGCCGCCGCAAGAAAAATTTTGTCAACCTGTTCCTGGGTATAGGTCGAAAATATCTTTTGAGCCTCTCTCACCTCGGCGAGAGCAAGTTCAAAGCTTTCTGCGTTTTCAACAATAGGATACTCTTTATTGCTCATAGTTCTACCTCTTATCCATTTATCCGTACCTTTCGTACAAGTCCGCAGTATCTTCCGCGGACTTGCCGAAAAAGGTTTTGATGTGATTTTGCTTTTTATTTTCTAAAATATTATATATTAAGATATATTAAGCTTAAGGCAATACCGCATAATTCAGGTGTGCGGATTGCGCAGTAAGATTTTTCGGCAGAGTGTACAAATAATCAGTGCGCATACTGACGTATGGGTGCTGACGAAACAATATTCAAGCAAGGCGTGCGCCGTGAATTGTGCGGTGTTGCCTTAAACTTCTTCAAAGTCAAAGTCGTGCTGCTTTGCGTAATTGATGCCGTAAGAGCCTGTCGGAGCGATAATCTTGATCTTGTTGGGGCAGGCGTTAAACGCGTTGTCGGCAATATTTGTCACCGAACCGGCAAGCTTAACCTCTTTAAGATTCTGGCACTCCGAGAAAGTAAACTGATCAATTGAAGTAAAGGTTTTGCTGTCCGGAATCGTTACGCTTGAAATACCTGTGCCGGTAAAAGCATAAACGCCAACGCTCTCGATTGTTTCTGGAAGCTCAATTGATTCAAGTGCAGGGCAGTTAAAGAATGCGTCCGCGCCGATTTTCTTAACATTTTTTGACATCTTTACGGTTTTCAGATCCTGGTTGCTTGCAAAGCAATAGTCCTGGATCTCTGTAACCGTGTCCGGAATTTCAATGCTCTTGAGCTTTTTCTGCTGAAAAACGCTGTTTCCGATAACCGTTACGGTGTAATTGTTAAAGGTTTCCGGAATCTTTATATCCTGAGAATCGCCGTCGTATCTTGTTATCATCAGCTCATTATTGCTGAGTATAAAGTAGCCGAACTGGTCATCCTTGAGATCCGGCTCGGTTGTCGGAACCTCATAACCCGGCTGAACCTTTTTGTTTGATTTTGAATTATCCGAGCAGCCGCAGCCAGCAAAAGCAAACGCTGTTGTTGCGCAGAGTGCGCACGCAAGGAGTGCGCAAAAAAATTTCTTCATTCTTTTGGATCCTTTCAAAAATGTTTTTGTCGATGAGCTCTTTCGACACATACTATTTTATCATTGTTGTTAAAAGCTTGTCAATGGTTTTTGTGCATTTAATTTCTTTTATCGGGTTTCATAATATTTATCTGAAACGCCAAACAAGATTAAGCAAAACTTACAAAACTATGTTTTATCAGACTGCCTTAATCATTTAATCTCCGGTATATCCCTTTTTAAATGTCAGTTTCATTTTGTCCTTAGTTTATCTAATACCAGTCTCAGATAAACAACTGTATGATTTTGTAATAATTTGTAAATATTTTCCAAGTTATTATTCTATAAAAGAACTAAGCCTTTAAAACGCCCTTAAAAACACCTCAAAAATGAGAATTTTTGAAAAATAGGGGTTGATTTTTAAAAACAAAGATGATATAATTGTTACAAATTTGTTATCAAACAGTTTCGTGCTTCACAGCTTTGAACCGAATTCTGTTTGATGATAGTGCAAGCTCCGGCCACTTTTGCACAAAAGCACCCAGGTCGGGCAACACAAATGTATAATAAATGTTTTGGATAACAACACTAACGTTTATTATACCATACTTTGGAGGTAATAACAATGCAGAGGTTTAAAAAGCTCACTGCAATGATTCTCAGCGTTCTGACTGTTTCGGGCACAGGCGTGTTTGGGGCTGTAACCCAGGCAAGCGCGTCGGGAACAGGCGCGGGACTCGCGGAGTGGGCGCTCAACGCTTATTACAGCAACTGGGAGTACGTCTATGGCGGTTCAACTCCGGGCACTGTCGATTGTTCGGGTCTTATCTGGACCTACTGCGGCGGCGAAAGAGTGGACATGCTTGGTGCTTCCACAGAATCCGGCTCGGTTGACGCGGGTATTCCGAGAGTTCACGGTCTCGGACTTTGGAGACCCGGTCACGTCGGCGTTTATATCGGCGACGGCATGGAGGTTGACGCAAGAGGCGACGAGTACGATATGTGCTACGAAAGTCTTTCATCCTCATATATGGGCTGGAACTGCTGGTTTAAGCATTCGGCTGTTTCCTATGTAACCGAAGGCTGGGAGCAGTTTAACGGAGACTATTTCTATTATGAAAACGGCGAGTACATTGTAGACACATCGAGAACCATCGACGGAACTACCTATTACTTTGACTCAAAGGGACGTTCAAGCACAACCCCCTCCGACATGTCGTCAACATCGTCGGACAGCAAGCAGGAAGAAAGCTATTCTTCAGAAGATTCGGAGCCCGAAGAAGCTCCGACATCCAAGCCTTATGAGGTTTACAAAAACGGCTCATCAGGTGAGGAAGTAAAGAACATTCAAAACCGCCTTGCAGAGCTTGGCTACTACAAGGGTGAGATCAGCGGCGAGTTTGACGACGCAACAGAGGCTGCTTACAGACAATTCCAGATGGCGGCAGGACTTCTTGTTGACGGAATCGCAGGCTCAGACAGAGAGGTTCTCTATTCCGGCGAGGCTCCTTACTACATAGAGGAAGAAACCACCACAGAGCCGGTAACAGCTGAGGAAACAACCGTTCCCGAAGAAACCGAACCGACAGTCGAAGGCATTGCAAAGCTCGGCGACGAAAACGATACAGTAAAGTCGATTCAGGAGCAGCTTGCGAAGCTGGGTTACTTTGATATCGAGATTTCGGGCACATTCGGCGAATACACAGAGCAGGCTGTCAAAAACTTCCAGCTTGCCAACGGACTCTTGGTAACAGGTATTGTTGATGAAGAGACCTACAACGCTCTCTTTGCTCAGACAGCAGAAACCAATCCTAATGCCGAACCCGAAGCAGAGGAAGAAGCTGTTGTTGACATTCAGTCAGGTCCTTCACAGCTTCCGGCTTCGGTAACAGCATCCGATTTGATTCTTTCAAATGAAACCAATCAGGGTTACTCGGACACCGCAACAGCAGTTGTAAGAAAGACAAACATGGTGACCGAAAAAGCACTTTCAAATTCATCTTCCGTAATCCCCTCTGTTGCTACGGCAAAGGTTAAGAGATCGGCAAATATTTGGATTTGGTTTGTGCTGGTTGCAGTTATTCTTTGCGCGCTTTCTATTGTATTCTTTGTTCGCGACAAAAAGACAACCCGCTATGAAAGATACAAAAAGAAAAAACACGCAGCAACCTCAAATCTTAATACAAGATGGTAATTAGAGCCTTTCTAATCACATATTCTTTAGTAAAGTTTAGCTTTAAAGCCCAACCGTTTACAAAAACGGCTGGGCTTTTTGCAATGCTGTAAATTATTATATACAAAACAAATATAAAAGAGTAGTAATACTAAACTCAAATAAAAAATAGACAATCTTTGCGGTCTATTTTCCGCAATACTTCGTTGTCGTCCTTGCAAGGCGACAGCCTTGCGGCGTCCTTCTCGCAAATCTTTGTCCACTTTTTATCTGAGATTAGTATAAAAAATGCCGGGCTTTATGCCCGGCTAAATTTACATCTTTTTTACTAGGTTGATTTCGTTGATAAGGTTTTTTCTTCTTTTGGTTATGATATCAAAGCCTCTTACAAAAACCAGAAACGGTCTGGCTGCCTTGTGCTTGTAGAAAAACGGATAAGTCTTTCTGTAAAGCTCAGCCGGCGGAAACAGTCTGTACATGGCGTATTTCAGCTTTGAACCGTTTTGTTCGTCACCCGAAATCTTTTTGAAATTGTTTTCAATATATATATCGCTCGTGCCGTAAACACCTGATACGATCATCTTGTCAAGAAGATCGGCTTCATCTTGGGTAAGCTTTACCTGTCCGTTGAGCGCGTTGCCGGAAAACAGCTTGAGTGAAAGCTTTCTCATAACCTGCTCTTCCTCATAAATACCGAGCTTTTTGAACTCGTTTTCAACGTACGCGATGTCAATTTTGCTTTTTGTGACGCAGGCATACAAATCAACAAGTGTGCGCAGTCCCGTGCCGCTGTAGCGAATATGCTTTACCGCATGAACCACAAAATACACATAGAAATCATTATTGTTAAAGCGATATTCGTATTCCCTGCCCTTAACCTTTTCGAGCTTGTCCTGCTTTACATTTTTGTAGTAGTCGTACCATACCTTGTCATGCTTGTCGTCAACAAGGATTCTGTGCATTTCAAAGTTATAAACAGGCTGCTTGAAATAAACGTCGTGATCCTTTCCGCCGAAATCCTCGGTTTTATAACCGTTAGCGTTCATCAAATCTCTGACAAGCTCCGCCTTTTCCCCGTCAAAAAGCACGTCAACATCCGAGGAACGCCTTAGCAAAGGATTGGGGTAATAACTGCTGACAATATAGCCCTTAAGCGGCATGTGCCAGATTTTGTTATTCTCCAAAAGCGCGAGAACTTTTAGGCGTTCTGCACCAAAAAGCATATTTGTGCGTATCGTTTGGTTTTTCTTTTCTTCCCAGTCAAGAGTCTGTTCCTTTGTAAACAGCGAGCGGTCGTTAAGCGTGTTGCCGAGAGCCTCGGCAACAACAGCGGTAAGGCTGTGCGCCTCTGCCTGTTCCATAAGGTCGTCGGAGTCAAGCCCGCTGAGCATTTTGGGGTCGGCTGTCTTTCCGTTCATGGCGCAACAAACCAGATACAAAATAATGCTGTAGGTTTTTGATGAAATGTTCAACATACTGTTTTATCCCTCAGATTGTTTTCAAATGTCTGCTTTTGGCAGGGTCAAAGTCAGGCATGCCGCAGAAGCTGCGGCATAAGGCTGAATTTTCGGTATTGCCTTTACTTTCCGCTGAGCTTGTTTATAAGCTTGTGAATCGGAATCCAGATGTATTTTTTTACAAATATCCTCACAGGCGTCAAAAACATCCAGACTTTGACATACATAACATAGCCCTTGTCTGTTACGCTGTATCTCTTGCCCTTGTGTACAAATTCGGTCATAACAGCTATAACCCGGTCCTCCTTGATGTCTAACTCCTTGACCAAAAGGTTATCGCCGAGAAAATCATAGCTGTCTTCCCTAACTTTTACAATTCTGTGCATAATGTATTTGTGATCGGGATTAACATACAAAGCTACATCATATTTTTGGCATCTTGTGTTTTTATCCTTTTTTTTGAGGATTACAATATCTCTGCCCTGCTTTATAAGCGGCAGCATACTTACCCCTTGGTTGGCATAGGTAAGCTCGCCGTAGGTGTCGAGATATTCTTCAAAGCTCATTTTGTTAGCTGTAGGATCCATAGTTATCAATCTTTCATTCCGTTATAAGCCACTTTTGCCGCACTGCGTTTCATATTGCAGCCCAGTGAATAAAAGTCAACGTGTTTTGACAATGTATTGAGAAGCTGCATTGTTTTCGCGATTCTTTGAGGACTGCTGCTGCGGTAGGTCTGCTTGAACAGCACCGGAAGCATTTCCTCAAAGGAAATCTTTTCAATATGATTTTCCTCGGCACGGCTGAGCGAACAAATCGCCTTTAACGGAAGAATGATATTCTCGCCGAGATGGTGCTTGCCGTTCCATGGCGTTCCGCAGATTCTAACGCCGTCCTCGCGGATAATAATCAGCGGCTTGTCGTCGTTTACGGTAACAACCTTGTGACCCATTTCGGGGAGTACCCTGCGCCACAATTCACCGTGGGTGGACTTTCCTGTTCCGCTGGGAGCGGTAAAGAGAAATGTTTGACCGTCAACTGCGATTGCTGAGCCGTGGAACAGAATTATGTCTCTGTCAAACATTTCCTCGGCGATTTTGCGGTAGAGCGAAAGGGTTTCAAAATAACTGTCATCAAGCAAAACAAGCCTTTCTCCGGGAATTTCGGTTGTCTGTTCGGCGCGGGTACGCTCGTAGTCGATATCCTCCTGAGTTACGGTAATCTCCATATCCGGAGACGCGTCAGTCAAATAGTCGCCGCAAAAGCTCTTTGTGCTCTCATACAAGCATGTAACGCCGATTGCTGTTTCGGCTATGTTAAAAGTGAATTTTACCATAGTAATAAACCTATCCTAAAAATATAAAATTTGCAAAACGCATTTTTGCGCATTATCGTTATTTATTTTACATCTTTTGGCTTCTCTTGTCAACCTTGACGGAAAAATGTTTTGAAGTTTTGTAACTCGTCAAACAAATCGACGGTTAATACTCAAAAAGCTTTGTCAAAATGCACAAAGAAAACCTGCGGCAACTCCGTCTGCTTTGGGGCAAATTTTCGAGACAATTGTGGGAATTGCACAATAAAGCATAGTGACTTTTGTAAAAATCACAGACTAACCCCTTATAATTTCGTCTGAATTACCAAATTACGCCCCTGATTTTTTGTCATTTTTTCTACTGTACTAACCCCAACAATTATTGTATAATATAAACAGCATATCAATCTAGGTGCTAAAGGAGTTTTAAAAATGAAATTAGATAATGTACTTGCCGAAAGAAAAAACAAGGTGATCTACCGCGACGGTGATCTTGCGGCAAAGGTTTTTGACGAAAGCTTTCCAAAGTCGGACATTCTTAACGAGGCTCTTAACCAGGCGAGAGTTGAGGAAACAGGACTCAATATCCCCAAGGTTGAGGAGGTCACAAAGATCGACGGCAAATGGGCGATCATATCAACATATATCGAGGGCAAAACCTTGAAGCAGCTTATGGACGAAAACCCCGACAAAATCGACGAATATCTTGAGCTGTTTGTAAACGTTCAGATCGAGATCCTCAACAAAAAATCTCCTCTGCTTAACAAGCTCCACGACAAGATGAACCGCAAAATCAGCGAGACCGATCTTGACGCCACAACGCGCTATGACCTGCACACACGCCTTAACGGTATGCCCAAGCACACCAAGGTTTGTCACGGCGACTTTAACCCATCTAACATCATTATTACCGAGGACGGCACCCCTTATGTGCTCGACTGGTCGCACGCAACTCAGGGCAACGGCGCGGCTGACGCGGCAAGAACATATCTTTTGTTCCGTCTTAAGAAAGAGGACGAGATCGCCGAAAAGTATATGAAGCTGTTCTGTGCAAAGACAGACACTGCTCGCCAGTACGTAAATCAGTGGCTGCCGATCGTCGCGGCTTCTCAGTCGGTAAAGGGCAACCCCGAGGAACGCGAGTTCCTGCTAGGTTGGGTCGGCGTTTGCGACTATCAGTAATTTTTATTTTTGTTATTTTAAAAAATAATCGGCGGCTTGAAGTTCACATGAGCTTCAAGCCGCCTTTTTATTATAACTAATAAAAGTTGGTTCATCACGGAAATTTGTGGGATGAACGAACAGAAGGGATAGACAGATAACGAATCAAGGTAAAGAAGAAGTCATCATCCCGGTAACCGTAACCG
>CAJODI010000046.1 GCA_905233145.1 uncultured Ruminococcus sp.
CAGTATCCATACGTCAGTATGCACACTGATTATTTGTACATTCTGACGAAAAATCTGACTACGCAATCCGCGCACCGGAATTATGCGGTATTGCCTATACGAATCGCAGGCGGAGCTGTTCAATTTGCGGTTAAGCTATGTTGCATATAAAAGGATGGTATAATCATGAGAATTCTTTGTATCGGAGACGTTGTCGGAAGTGTTGGCTGTGAGTTTTTGCGAAAAAGACTGCCCTCGCTGAAAAAGCTTAAGGGAGTAGATTTTGTGATTTGTAACGGCGAAAACTCTGCCGACGGCAACGGGATCACACCTTCTTCGGCACAGTTTTTGTTTGACAGCGGCGTTGACGCCATAACGCTGGGAAACCACGCTTTTAGGAGGAAGGAAGCGTATGATTACCTTGACAGCTCTCCGTTTATCGTCCGCCCGGCTAATTTTCCCGATAAAACCACGCCGGGCAGCGGCATAATCAATATTGATACAGGCAGAAGGATTATAACGGTTATCAATCTTATGGGAAATATGTACACCGAGAGCGGACTTGACTGCGCCTTTGATGTCATAGACAACGCGCTTCAAAAAGCCGAGGGAAAGATAATTATTGTAGACTTTCATGCCGAGGCGACCAGCGAGAAGCGCGCAATGGGATATTACCTTGACGGCAGGGTTTCCGCTGTGTTCGGCACCCATACTCATGTCCAGACCTCGGACGCAGAGGTTTTGCCAAAGGGAACAGGATACATAACCGACGTGGGTATGACAGGCGTTATCCATTCCGTTTTGGGTGTAAAAACAGATATTATAATCAACAAATTCAAGACAAAGCTTCCGGCAAGATTCGACCTTGAAAGGGGAGAATGCAAGCTTGAATGTGCCTTGTTTGAGATTGACAACAGCTCCGGACGGTGCATTTCGGCAGAGAATCTGCGTATTATTTAACGAAAATTTAAATTTTCCTATTGAAAAATCAATAAAATAAATGTATAATACAAAAGGGTATAACACAATAGGCAATACCGCATATTGCGGATTTGCGTATTGCGCAGTAAGCTTTTGTCAGTTTGTTCAAAGAACCCGGGTAATGCTGAGGGTGTTCCCGAGATTTTTCGCAACTAAATGACTGAGCGAAATTCAAGCAAGGCTAAGCCGCGAAAATGCGGCGCCGCCTTATTATATTAATCATAAAGGATGTTTTTAATGTTCAACGGTGAAATCTTAAAGCAAGCTGTTATTTCAGGCGCGCATAATATTAGCATACAAAAAAATCATATCAATGATTTAAATATTTTCCCCGTTCCGGACGGTGACACAGGAACAAATATGTCTATGACGGTCATGGCGGCAGCACGCGCTTTGGAGGACTGCGAAAGCACTTCTGCCTGTGAGGTTGCCGATATCGTCGCTTCCGCTATGCTCAGAGGAGCCAGGGGCAATTCCGGCGTTATCACCTCTATTCTTTTCAGGGGCTTTGCTCAGGGACTCAAGGATATGGAAGAGGTAAACGGCAAAAATATGGCTGCGGCTCTCGGAATCGGCGTTGATTCTGCGTATAAGGCTGTTATGAAGCCTGCTGAGGGTACGATCCTTACGGTTGCGCGCATGGCTTACGAGGCAGGAATTGAGGCTGCAAAGCAAAACACAGATCCTGCTTACGTTTGGGAAACTGTTACAAAAGCCGCTAACGAAGCCCTCGCGATCACTCCCGAGCTGCTTCCTGTGCTCAAAAAAGCAGGAGTTGTTGACGCGGGCGGCAAGGGACTTTGCACGATTTTTGAAGGAATGCTCAGCGTTATCAGGGACGGCAAGGTTGTGGAGTACGATGAGGCTCCTGTGGCTGTGACGGTAGATACCTTTGAAAGCGCGGCGGCTGAATTTGACGATGATATTCAGTTTACATACTGCACCGAGTTTATTGTTGGCAGAAATTCAGAGATCGAAACAGATCCCCAGGAGCTCAGAGATTATCTCCAGACAATCGGTGACTGCGTAGTTGTTGTAAATGATGATGAAATAATCAAGGTTCACGTTCACACCGAAACACCGGGCAACGCGCTTAATAAGGGTCTTGAGTTTGGTCAGCTTCTAACTGTCAAGGTTGAGAATATGAAGGAACAGCACAAGAACGCCAAAGAAACCGCCAAGAAGAAAAAACCGGAAAAAGATGTGTTCACACCCGTTGAGCCTACAGAAAAATTTGGCTTTGTGGCTGTTGCGGCAGGCGACGGCTTAAAGAATCTCTTCAAGGAATTGGGTTGCAGCAACGTTGTTTCGGGCGGTCAAAGCATGAATCCGAGTACGGATGATATTTACGAAGCGATTTTGGCTACTCCGGCTCAGAACGTATTTGTTCTTCCGAATAACAAGAACATTATTCTTGCCGCGGAGCAGACCGTTCCGATGGTCTCAGACAGAAACGTTATCATTGTTCCCACACGCACAATTCCACAGGGAATGACAGCTATGCTCAATTTTGACCCCGAAATCTCCTGCGAGAGCAATTCGCAGCTTATGATGGAGGCTGCTCACGGCGTCGGCACAGGCTTGGTAACCTTTGCGGCACGCAACAGCGAGTTTGGCGGCAAGAAAATCAAGGCAGGCGATATTATCGCGCTTGAAAACGGCAAGCTCACCATAACAGAAAAGAATCCGGTCAAGGCTCTTGTAAAGCTTGCAAAGAGCATGGTAACACGCGACACCTCGTTTATCACCCTTGTTTACGGTGAAGAAATCAGCGAAGAAGACGCTGAAAAGGCTTATGAGGAGCTCAGAGACAAGTTCGGCTCTCGTACCGATATCAGTCTTGTAAAGGGCGATCAGCCGGTTTACTACTTTATTTTAAGCGTAGAGTAAAACTAATTTTTTATAATGTAAATACAGCGGGCATGATGCTTTGTCGTGCCCCTTATTTTTTGAGGCGGCGGTATTTGCCGAAATATGGTATATGGCTTCATTGTACAAAATGCCTTTGACAAAGCTCAGCGGAGTCGGTGCAAAGCGCGCTGAGCTTTTCGCAAAGCTTGGCGTTCACAGCGTCGGAGAGCTTTTGAATTTTTATCCCAGAGCCTATGAGGACTGGAGCGATATTCAAAGCGTTAGCAACGTAAAAAGCGGAGAAATTTGCTGCATAAAAGCAACTCTCGGCGCACCGGTAAACGATACCTATTCACGCGGAGGAACTATTCTTTCCAAGGGAAGGGTGTTTGATGATACAGGCTCAATTCAAATTTTGTTTTTTAATAACAGATATGTCAGCGGTATGCTAAAGGTAGGAGAGGAATACCTTTTCAGAGGAAAAATCAACGACGATGGCTATGGGCTTCAAATGCTTGCTCCGGTTTTTTCTTCGTCAAGCGAGGAAAACCGGCTTCACGCGATTTACAGGCAAACTCCCGGTCTTGTCAGCAAGGTGATCTCAAATTGTGTAAAGCAGGCCCTTTCACTTTTGCCCAAGCAAATCAACGATCCGCTTCCCGAACAGGTTCGCAAAACCTTTTGCCTGTGCGGTCTGCGCGAGGCTTTGGAGCAGATTCATTTTCCAAAGGATTCCGAGAAGCTTTATGACGCCAGAAAGCGTCTGGTGACCGAGGAGCTTTTGGTGTTGAACCTCGGCATGAAAAACCTTAAGGAGCACAGCAGGGGAGTGAGCGGAGTAAAAATCTCCGCGGATTATTCCGAAGAGTTCAATTCAAAGCTTCCATTTAAGCTCACAAACGCTCAGAATCACGCTATATCCGACTGCGTTTCCGATATGCTTACAAAAGCATCGCCGATGAACAGGCTGGTTCAGGGTGACGTAGGGTCGGGCAAAACCGCGGTAGCTGCTTCGGTGATATATACGGTAATAAAAAATGGTTTTCAGGCGGCGTTTATGGCTCCGACCGAAATCCTTGCCCGACAGCATTACGAAACCTTTAAGGCTTTTTTTGACAATACCAAAATCCGGGTAAGTCTGCTTACGGGAGCGCTGAAGGAAAGCGAAAAAAAACAAATCCGCTCCAAGCTTGCGGAGGGCGAAACAGATCTTGTAATCGGCACCCACGCGCTGATAACAGACAAAACAGAGTTTAAAAACCTGGGACTTGCCGTTACCGACGAGCAGCATCGTTTTGGTGTTTCGCAACGCTCAAAGCTGCTTTGCAAGGGGAATAATCCGCATTTGCTGGTTATGAGCGCGACCCCGATTCCGAGAACGCTGGGCTTGATTATCTTCGGAGATTTGGATATTTCCGTAATTGATGAGCTTCCGCCGCAGCGAAAACCCGTAAAGACGGCGCTCAGAGGTACGGCGCAGCGCAGGAAGATATATGATTTTATCAGAAAAGAGGTCTCCGAGGGCAGACAGGCATATATTGTTTGTCCGCTTGTCGAAGAAGGCGAGACCGAAGGTCTGGTGTCAGCCGAGGAATATGCCGCAGAGCTTATGCTGAATCAGTTTTCGGATATTTCCGTGGGAATAGTTCACGGAAAACTAAAGCCGGACGAAAAAGAAGACATAATGCGCAAATTTGCCGATAACGAGTATTCTATTTTGGTAGCCACAACAGTAATCGAGGTTGGTGTAGACGTTCCGAACGCAACTGTAATGGTGATTGAAAATGCCGAACGCTTTGGACTTTCTCAGCTTCACCAGCTCAGGGGCAGAGTCGGAAGAGGTCAGGCTCAGTCTTACTGCATACTGATAAGCGACAGCTTTTCCGGGACAACACGAGCTCGGCTCGAGGTCATGTGCACAACCAACGACGGCTTTGAAATTGCCGATCAGGATCTGAAAATGCGCGGTCCCGGAGACTTTTTCGGTTCAAGACAGCATGGTCTGCCGCAGCTTGCAATAGCCGATTTTGCCGACACAAAAAGCATTGAGCTTTCTCAGATGATAGCCGACTATATTATGTTTACCTACGGTAGTTTGCGTGCTGACGAGCTAAGGCTGCTTAACGGCGAGGTTGAACAGCTTTTTGAACGAGGCGGACATAATTCGCTCAATTAGTAATCCACGATCATTTTTTGGAGGTAATAATGAAAAAGTTTAAAATACTTTCAGTTACACTTGCCGTGCTGATACTTGCGATTTCGGCGGTTGCGCCGGCAGGCGCGGTTTCATTTCCGAATGAAGTCAAAACTCTGTCGGAGTCGATATTGCTTGTAAATATGGATACCGATCAGGTGGTTTTTGAAAAAGAAGCGGACGCAAAGCGATATCCTGCCTCTACAACCAAAATTATGACATATATTGTTGCCTATGAGCACATACAAAATCCCGAAACCACACGAATTCCTATAAAGCAAGAGGTTTTGGATACCCTGCTTGACACCGGCAGCTCGCTTGCGAACGTTGCCGAGCACGTTGGAAAAACAATGTCTGCTATTGACCTGTTCTATAGTATGATGGTTCCTTCCGGAAACGACGCGGCGGTTGTCCTTGCGGATTACGTTGGCGAAGGCAGCATAGAACGCTTTGTTGAGCTGATGAACGACAAGGCAAAGGAGCTGGGCTGTAATGATACGCATTTTACCAATCCCGACGGACTTCATGACGAAGAGCACTATACAACCGCGCGCGACATGTACAAGATGACAACCTACGCGCTGACGCTTGATTATTTTGAGGAAATTACCAATACCACCACCTACGAGGTTGAGGGCGAGGATTATCCGATCGTCACAACCAACCTGATGATAGACCAGTGGCGCGGCGGCGAGCTGTATTACATGTATGCCAAGGGAATCAAGACCGGCTCAACCGACGAGGCAGGCCGCTGCCTTGTAACGACGGCAAGCGCGGACGGCTACTCTTATATGGCAGTGCTGCTTAAGGCTCCATACAAGGAGGGCGAGGAAGAGGAATACTACACAATGACAGACGCTGCGGATTTGTTTAGATGGTCGCTGACCTCACTTGAAATACGCACGATCAAAACTATCGAAACCCCTGTTTGCGAGCAGAAGGTTAAGCTTGCCTGGGGCAAAAACTCGGTTACTCTCGTTCCTGCGAAAAACCTGACTGCCGTTGTTCCAAAGGATATAGGTGAAGAAAATATCGTAGTTGAAACGGACGTTCCCGAGGTTGCCGAGGCGCCTCTTAATACCGGTACAAAAATCGGCGTTGCCACTGTTTATTATCGTGCGGACGAAAAATCGGAGCTTCAGGAGCTTGCCAAGGTTGATCTTGTTCCCAGCGAAAACGTTGAAATGAGCGGCTTCCTAAAGGTTGTTGATGTTATGGGAACGATTTTGCAGTCATACTGGTTTTTAGTGGTAATAGGAATCATCGCGGTTATCTTTTTGCTGTATTTTATTTCTTCAAAAATAAGCAGCCGCAAAAGACGTAAAAACAGAAGCGTAAAAAGATACAGAAATCTTTAATATTACATATCAATACTTCAAAAGCCCTTTTCAATGACTCGGTTGAAAAGGGCTTTTGTCCGAGAAGATGTGTTGGTTGAGAGTAAAACATTAAACTCCCGACAATGCCTTCATTTGGAAATGACTATATTTAAAAAATCTTTAGATGAACTTTAGATTAATACTTTATAATAATAATTGTTAAAATAATCCAAAAAGAGGAGAAATTTTTATGAAAAAGAGATTGATCGGAGTTCTTCTTTCAACAGCAATTGCTTTGTCAGCTTTGTCAGCTTTTGGAGCTTCCGCTGCTGAAAACGAGAACGAAATACCCCAAAGCTTGCCGGCTAAGGTTGATCTGCGCGATTACAATGGAAAAAACTATGTGACCCGCGCAAAATTGCAGTCGCCGTTCGGGACCTGCTGGGCGTTCGGAGCTTCCGCGGCAGCGGAGACCTCATATTTGTTTGCAAATGATCTGGGCGTTCCGGCAGGCGAGGAAAACAAAAACGTTGATTTCTCCGAAAAATATATCTCGTGGTATATTTATCACGGCATTACCGAAGCTGACGTGACCACCGGCAAGGTTCGCGCTTCTCAGGTAGGTGAGGGCTACGACGTGACAGAAGCGGAAGCCACAGACAGGAACGCGGTCTATATGTTCGGCGGCTCGGCGCATATGGCATTCAATCTTTTTGCTTCCGGCTTCAATCCTGTTGACGAAAGCGTAAGCGTGAACGGAGAATATCCTTACTACTACAGCGGAAAAAACCGCATTCTTTCGCCTACGGCAGGCTATAATTACAACGATGACTGGACGCTTCCGCTCAACGCCGAATACCGCAACACTTCCTCGCAGATTTTGCTTAGAAACGCCTATCTTTTGCCCTCGCCGTCCGAAAGAGACGAGGACGGAAAGTACAGGTTCAACGAAGCAGGCTTAGAGGCGATAAAATCGAAAATAGCTACCGGTCACGGAATTGCCGTAGGAATTTGCGCTTCCTCAAAATTTAACACTGACAATTGGACAGATTACAATAATTCAACTACCACAGCTACTCACGAGGTAACTATAATAGGCTATGACGATAATTTTTCAAAGGATAATTTTGCACGATACAACAGACTCGGAAATCCAATCAAAAACAGTATACCTCCCGGAGACGGTGCGTTTATAGTAAAGGACAGCGCAGGCTCGATCACCAATGAGGACAGGGCAGCGGCGACAACCGACGAAAACGGAAAAATCGTTTATCAAAACCCCAACGCTAACTCGTATGGAATCGACGACAGCGGATGTTTTTATCTTTCATATTACGACCGAACGATCGAGCTTCCCGTCTGCTTTGATTTTGACAAGCAGGATAGCGTAAAATACTCAAGGCAAAACTACGATCAGTATGATTTATTAATGTCGGGCTTATATTGCGGAAACGATTATGATAATGAAACGAAAATGGCAAATGTTTTTGACGCGCAGGAGGACGAATATCTTTCTCAGATTTCATATATGACTAATTCACCGGATACAGCGGTACATTATGAGATCTATAAGGATATTCAGGAAGGAAACCCGACTTTGGGAACCGTACTTGAAGAAGGAGACAGCTTTCACGAATTTGCCGGCGCGCATAAAATTGATTTATCGGACAGGCATTTTCTCAAAGAGGGAGAGAAATACTCAGTTGTACTTACGATGAAATATAAATCAAAAGACGATTCTTTGGTTTATACGGATGTTTTTGCGGTAGGTTCAAACCATCGTTCAGATATAAAGGTAAACGGAATAATCAACGCGGGTGAGAGCTTTTTGTTCACCGACGGAAAATGGAATGATATGGTAAACGAAAAGGATATAATTCTTGATACTGTTTTCAAAAAAATCGAAGCAGAATACCAATATAACAGTGTGTATTCTGTAATCAAAGCAGGTATCGACGACGTAAGCAAGCTTACTGTTGACAATTTTCCGATAAAGGCAGTTTTGATTCCGGCAAGCGAGTACGGAACTTCTGGAATCTTGGGCGATGTTGACGGCGACGGAACGGTTTCTATTTTTGACGCGACCGCTATCCAGTATAGTTTAGCTGAATTTTCTGTTGAAGCCTTTAACGAAAGAGCCGCGGACGTTGACGAAAACGGAGAAATCAGAATCAGCGACGTGACGCTTATTCAGCAGTATCTGGCGGAATTGGATGCTCCCAAAGGAATCGGAAAGCCAATTGCATAATCAAAAATACCGGCAGAACCTCGCTTTGAGGATTCTGCCGGAGCTTTATATAGCTTTATTAAAAATAGTGTTTTGTTTTTACTACCTTTTTAAAAGAGCCACTGTTTCTATATGCCGTGTATGCGGAAACATATCTACAGGCTGGATTTTTTTGACGGAATAGCTGCTTTTTGAGGTCAGATATTCAATATCCCTTGCCATAGTTTCGGGATTGCAGGAGATATAAACTACTGTGTGGGGCGACATTTTTATCAGCGCGTCCAAAAATTTAGGAGAGCTTCCGGCTCTGGGAGGATCCATAAAAACAACGTCCGGGCTTTCATTTTCTCCTGCTGCTTCCGACATAAATTCTCCGGCGTCACCCTTGACAAAGAAAATATTATTCAAATTATTTAACCTTGCATTTGAAATCGCGTCTCTGACCGCGTCACCGTTTAGCTCAACTCCGATAACTCTGCCTGCACCGCGCTTTGCCGCGACTATTCCGATGGTTCCGATTCCGCAGTAGGTATCTAACACGGTTTCGTTTCCTTTAAGCTGCGCGTAATCCATTGCGGTGTTATATAGCACCTCGGTTTGAACCGGATTGATCTGGTAAAAGCTTTTCGGAGAAATTCTAAACCGGCAGCCGCAGAGGATATCCTCAATAAAGCCTTTTCCGTATAAAATTTTTTGATGTTCGCCGAGCACAAGATTAGTTTTAAAGTTGTTGATATTTTGGACTATTGTTGTTATTTCAGGAAACTTTTTTAAAACTGCGCTGACAAAATTATTCTTTGAAGGAAAAATAGACGTACCGGTTACCAAAACAAGCATAATCTGATTGGTCGCAAACCCTCTTTTGACCAAATTATGCCGCAAAAATCCCTTGCCGGTATCTTCGTTATAAGTTGTAAGCTTAAAAGAGGGGAGAAGCTTTCTTACAAAGGTAATGATTTTGTCGGCAGTCTCGTCCTCTGTCAGACAGCTGTCTATCCCCACAACATGATGACTTCCGGATTGATAAACCCCCGAGATTATCTTGCCTTGTCTGTTTGTATAAAACGCCGCCTGAACCTTGTTCCTGTAATGGTACGGACAATCCATACCTATAATTCTTTCAACACGGCAAAATTTTTTGAGCAGACGTTCAACAGCCGTCTGCTTTAGCTTTAGCTGCTCCGGATATGAGAGGTTGAGCAATTGGCAGCCTCCGCATTTTTTTGAAACAGGACATGTTTTTTTGTTGTTATTCATTTATTTTTCCTCCGGAGAAATTAGAAAATATAGCTGTAATAGAAAATGTTAATCTTTGTTAATTTTACACAATAAACGTATATAAGGCAACACCGCACAATTCACGGCGCACGCCTTGCTTGAATATTGTTTCGTCAGACTGCCCAAAAATCAGCACCCATACGTCAGTATGCGTACAATCTTACTGCGCAATCCGCACACCTGAATTATGCGGTATTGCCTTAAATAACAAAAAACAGTACAATATTACTGTATTTTAGAAAATTATACATATCGGAGATGATAAATGAATTATAACACTATTTTAAAAACACTTCAATAGCTTGATATTTATTAATTTTAACCTCTTTTGTCATTAGAAAAATAACAAAATTGTAGTAAATCAAAAAAACGGCTTGAATATATTGTGACATTATGCTATAATTAGACGGTATTTGTAATAAACATATTTATGTTAATTATATACACCTTAATTTTTATGTATAGGTAGTGGAGCTTATATGGTAAATAATTCGGAAATCAAAACCGACTATTCGGCGGAGGCTTCTAAGCATGAATATGCCCGAAGGCTTGAAGAAAAAACTAAGGCAAAACGCACGGAAATCACCTTGATGCCAATTATACATGAGCTGATCAGAAAGCTCTGGCTTATCGGCATAGTTGCGCTGATATGCGGTATCGGAGCAGATATTTATTGTCATCTGTTTATTGCTCCGACTTATCTTTCGTCATTTACGGCATATGTAAACAACGCTAAGCAGCCTAATAACGACACACTTACTAACTCGGATATGCAGGCGAGAATCCGCATTGTTAAAACCTATTCCCAGGTTATCAAGAGCAAAGCTGTTATGCAGGCGGCAGCTGAGAAAATGAGCAACGGACATAGTGCCAACGAGCTTTTGTCATATGTTCAAGTTGAACCGGCGAGCGATTCCGAGATAATTACAGTAAACGTTACCACGGAGAATCCCGATTTTTCATATGAACTTGCAAACGCGATCGCCGACGTTGCTCCGGCGTATCTTGAGGATGTTGTAGAGGGCAGCTCGATGAGGATAATCGACAGCCCCGAGCTTCCCACCTCAAGCGTTTCTCCGGTTTACGCAAGGTGGCTTATCGGCGGCTTTGCAGGCGGTTTGATATTAATTGTTATCATTCTTGTTATACGCTTTATCCGCGACGATACTGTTAAGAATGAAAACGACCTTGAAAATTACTTCTCGCTTCCGGTTGTGGGCATTATCCCCGACATGGACAATGCCATGAGCGCAAACGGATACAGCTATAACTACGATTATAATTACTATAACTATTCCTACGGTTACGGCGATTATTACTACAAGAAACCATCGAAAAAGACATCAGGAGGCGATGAAGATGGCTCCGAAAAATAAAACAAAATCCTTGTTTAATCCTGATAAAATGCTTCTTTCCAAGGAATCCTCTTTCTCGGTTCAGGAGGCATACAAGACGCTTAGAACAAACGTCACCTTTTCGCTTCCCGGCAATGAGGCAAAGTGTATCGGCGTAACCAGTGCCTACAGGGGAGACGGAAAGAGCTCGGTGGCAATCAACCTTGCGATTTCCTTTGCGCAGATCAACAAAAAGGTCATTATAATCGACTGTGATATGCGTATTCCTACAGTCGCTTCAAAGATTGGTATAGATTCAAAGCCGGGTCTCAGTGATTATCTTGCCGGAACAAACAATATGGATGAAACCCTCATCAGAAAAATACCGGAATACGGAATTGACGTTCTCCCTTCGGGAACCGTTCCTCCCGATCCTACAATTCTGCTTGAGTCGAGCCAAATGCAGCACATAATCGAAATACTGAAAAAGTATTACGACTATATTATCCTTGACTTTCCGCCTGTTGCGGTTGTATCGGACGCTGCGATTATGTCTAAGTCTGTTGATGGCTTTTTGATTATTGTAAGGCATAACACCTCGGAATACACAAAGGTAGAGGAAACGCTTCGCCAGCTTGAATTTGCGGACGCTAAAATTATCGGCTTTGTTTATAACGCGAAGGAACTCGAAAATATCTACAAAGGAAGCAAGAGATATTACTACAGAAACTACTATAAAACCCGCAGAAAAGATAAAAAGAATAAAAAAGAAGAAGAAAGACAGTCCAAGAGTTAATCCGGGGTCAAAAATAAATTATAATTGAGTGAAATAATGGAAACATCAGTTAATGTTAGCGTGATTGTTGCGTCGTACAGACGCGACAAGGAGCTTGAACGTGCGCTTTCGTCACTTGGTAATCAAACTTTTCGCAATTTTGAGGTTATAGTGGTGGATGATAACGCTGACGCGGATTATAATTTTCGCGTTAATAGAATCGTTGACAGTTTTAAAACAAAAAACACAGATATAAATATTACGCTTTTAAAAAATGAGAACAATCTCGGATCAGCGCAAACAAGAAACAAGGGAATTGACAATGCCTGCGGCAAATATGTGACCTTTCTTGATGATGACGACGAGTATCTTCCCGAAAAGCTTGAGCGGCAGTACGCGTTTATGGAGGAAAACGGTCTGGATTATTCCGTGACCGACCTCGATTTGTATTACGACGACGGAAAGCTTTATGAGAAAAAAAGACGTTCATATCTTAAAAACGCAGATAACGACGAGCTGTTTAAACTGCATTTTATGTATCATATCACGGGAACCGATACAATGATGTTCACCCGAGAATACATACAGCAGATCCACGGCTTTGCTCATATTGATGTCGGAGACGAGTTTTATTTGATTCAGCGCGCAATCGAGGGCGGCGGAAAATTCGGCTACCTTGAGCGTCATGATGTAAAAGCGTATGTCCACCGCGGAAACGGCGGTCTTTCAAGCGGAGAGGGCAAGATCAAAGGCGAAAATCTGCTGTTTAATCACAAAAAGAAATATTTTGACCGCTTTGACAGCAAAAGCATCAGACAGATCAAAATGCGGCACTATGCTGTTATTGCCTTTGCTGATTTAAGAATGAAAAATTACGGCGGCTTTTTCGTAAACGGTGTTCACGCGGTTATATGTTCACCGGTTCAGGGAATAAGGCTGCTACGGAGTGTAGGATAAATGAGGGTTCTATACCTTTGCGGAGTATACGGAGAGGTGAATGAGAAAGAGGTAATCGCTCATTCAAAATATCCTGTCGAATTTTCGGCGAATGTATTCCAAAAAAAAATGATACAGGGCTTTAGAAGCTGTGTAAAGGATTTTGATGTAATTTCGGCTCCCTTTGTGGGAAGCTATCCGAACGCTTCTGACATTGTCAGCTTCAAGGGCTTTGAAAAAGAACAAAATGAATATTATTATGTTGACTTTTGCAATATTTGGGGAGTCAGAAATCCTTCAAGATCAAGAGCGTTAAAAAAAGCGCTGGGTGAATTTATTTCCGCAAAAGATGACAGCAAGCTTATAGTTGTGTATACCCCTCATACTCCTTTTTTGGAAGCGGCGTCATATGCAAAAAAACGCGATCCAAAAATTAAAATTTGTCTTGTTGTTCCTGATTTGCCTCAGTATATGAATCTTAATGCTCATATCAGCATGATTTATAAGGTCGGCAAAAAATTTGATATTCGTAAATTTAATGAGCTAAACAAGAATGTTGACAGCTATATGCTGCTTACAGAGCATATGGCTGAAAAAATAGACGTTCATAATATGCCTTATATTGTCAAAGAGGGCATAATTTCACAAAAGGATATTGAATGCGCCAAATCCAAGAATAAAACAGGCAAGCCGGGTGACGTTAAATATATTGTCTATACCGGAAAGCTCAACGAGCGTTTTGGAGTTAATACGCTTGTTACGGCGTTTATGTCGATTCCGGGCGAGAACCTAAGGCTTGTGCTCTGCGGCAAGGGCGATTCTGTTGAATTTATAAAAGAAAAAATAAAATTCGATAACAGAATTATGTTCATGGGGCAGGTAACGCCCGAGGAAGCCGGTAAGTGGGAATCCGCCGCCGCTGTTCTTGTGAATCCGAGAACAAATAATGAGGAATTCGCAAAATATTCCTTTCCTTCAAAAAATATTCAGTATTTACTTACCGGAAACGCGGTTGTGTGTTATATGCTTGACGGTATGCCTGAGCGTTATCGTGATATGGTTTTTGTCGTTGATGACAAAAACGGTGAGACCGAAGGGCTGAAAGACGCGATTATTTGTGCTCTGGGCGAAAGCAAGCATACAGATTTTATAAAATACGCCGAAGAAAGCCTTTCGGCGGAGCAGATCGCAAAGGAAATTATACAAATGCAGGAGGGATAAAATAATGGCGATACATGTTGTTATGTTTATTACTGCCATTATAGCCAATGCCAAAACCAGGCTAAACAAAAAAACTGCAATCCAAATTTGTATGATCATCCTTTTCCTTCTGAGCGCGCTCAGATATTCAGTCGGCAACGACTATGACAGATACAGCGACCTTTTTGATTATGTCAATAAGGGAAAATACAGCATGTTTGGAACGCAGTATCTATATACTTTTTTAAATATTATTTTTCCGAATTACTATTTTCTGGTGGCGTTTATTGCCGCCGCTTTTATAATCGCTTCCTATAAGCTTATTGTCAATTACCTTGACGAGGACTATTGGGGAGCTGCTATGATCATCTATTTGATCAACCCCTATATTTTTCTCATGTCTCTTTCCACATTTAGACAAACTCTTGCTGTGGTTGTTTTTCTGGGTGCGGTTAGCTTTGCCTACCGACGACAATTTGTCCCATACATCTTATTGATCGGAATAGCGATGCTGTTCCACACGACTGCTATTTTGCTTTTACCTTTTTATTTCATAGCCAACAGCAAAAAAGTTTCAAAGCTTTTTGTTGTGATTTTTATCGGGTTAATTCTTTTTCTGTTGATAGATAACAGTATTTTTTCGTATTTGATGGAATCTGCGCTGGATTTCTTTGATAACCCGAACTATGATATTTTCTATAACAGAGACGGCGAAAGCCTTGCTAATTCAGTCAGAGCGACTATTTTGACCGGGATCATGTTCGCGTATGTTGCGCTTAACATACACAAGCTCGAAGGAAAAGCGGTAATGTGCGGGAAATTTACATTATTTGCTCTTGCCTTCGGAATCCTTGCAAGCAAGGTTGCGTTTTTGACGAGAATTCAGTTTTATTTTGACATATTTTCCATTATTACAATTCCGTCAATCATAAAGGCAAACAAAGAGATGCTGCACCCGGTAAAATTTGAAAAGCTGATGAACGTTTATGTTTTGCCGATAACCGTTTTTGTAATATATGGACTTAGATATATTTCATTTTTCACAAATCCGGTATGGAAGAGCTTTACAACTTATCAAACTCTGCTGGAGCTTATTAAATGAGAAAAGTAATTGCAATCAACTGTGTGCCTTATGGAAGCACAATCAAAATTTCGCTGGGGATTCTTGAACAGGCTCAAAAAAACGGCTACGAGGTCCACTCGGCAGCAGGATTTTCGACCCATCCAATCAGCGAATTGCCATCGTATCATTTTCAGATTGGAAACGCCTTATCCAAAAAGCTTCATCAGGAGCTTGCCTCATTTACCGGGCGCAACGGCTGTTATTCTCGTTTTTCAACAAAACAGCTTATAAAAAAAATTGAAGAAATTGGTCCCGACATAATCCATCTTCACAATATTCACGGCTGGTATATAAACATCCCCATGCTTTTTAATTATATTAAGCAAAAGGGGATTAAGGTTGTTTGGACCCTGCACGATTGCTGGGCGTTTACAGGTCATTGTCCGTATTTTACGTTTTCCGGTTGCGAAAAATGGAAAACCGAATGCGGCGGCTGTCCGAGCTTTACCGCGTATCCGCAGTGCCGGTTTGATGATTCGGCTCAGATGTTCAGGCGAAAGAAGGGTTGGTTCTCAAACGTTGAAAGCATGACTCTTGTAACCCCTTCGCAATGGCTGGCGGATTTGGTAAAAAGCTCTTTTTTAAGTGAATATCCTGTTGAAGTAATAAATAACGGAATTAATCTTGATGTCTACAGACCGATAAAAAGTGACTTTAAAGCTAAGCATAAGATTGAAAATAAATTTATTCTTCCTGAAAATATTCTTATAGTCATTGCTTCTAATGCTTCATAACTATGTAATATATTAACAAAGAGGTCATTTAAAGGTGCCTCTTCTTTTCCTAAAACTAAATTTATTTTA
>CAJODI010000047.1 GCA_905233145.1 uncultured Ruminococcus sp.
CTCCTCATTGTTTGTTTCGCAACTACAATTTTGGAGCTTCCTATGCTCTTTTTCAATATTTACTTTTTATTTCCCCACAAAAATCCGTGATGAGGCAATAAATAGGGTTGCGTGTTGATTATTATGTAAATCGAGACGCACTGTAAAAAAACACACAATCGCAATAATAAGCGGTTGTGTGTTTTTTGTATTATAGGCAATACCGCATAATTCAGGTGTGCGAATTGCGCAGTCTGACGCAATAATATGCAAGCAAGGCGTGCGCCATGAATTGTGCGGTGTTGCCTTAGGTTTTCTTTAGTTGTTTTAGCATTATCTTGGTTTCTTTGTCAACCCTGTAGCTGTCAACACATTTTTGTACGGCACGGTTAAAGGTTTCCTTGTCAAGTGAATTGTTTTTCATGTATTCAATTCCTTGCCTTGGACATTTTGCGACCGCTGTTGCCGCAAGCCACGCTCTTGCCATACTGACGTAGTAGCTGCTGTTTTTCACTTTGTCACAACGGTCGAGCACACGGTCAATATATTCCTCGTCAAGATAATTGCCGAGCATAACCACCAACGCAAAACGTATTAGCCACGGGTTATCGCTATCAATACAGATTGAAACATACTCAAAAAAATCGGCGCGATACTTTTTGACATATTTTAAACTCGTGCAAAATGTATCACAGACCGCCCAGTTGTCAATTAGAGTAACGAAGCTTTCGCAGAGCGCGCGAAAATCCTCAAAGCTGTTTGGCTCGATAAGCCCGGTAACGATTCCTTTTAGCATAATAATTTCGTAAATATCGCTATCCGCAGCGGTAATAAAGCCTCTCGGGTTTCCCTTGGCAATTTTCTTTCCTATCTCCCTTAGCTTGGGAAGCCTGACTCCAATCATTTGTTCCGAGTCGGCGTTAGGAATCAATGAGGAATTAAAGCTTTTGTACTTTTTGTCTGCGTTTTCCGTGAGAAAATCAACAAGCTCCGAAACAGCTCTGCGATCCCAGCTATTTGTTTGAAGATCCATTTTTCTTTCTCCTGTTGTCATATTCTGCACAGGGAGTATTCAAATCCAGATAAGCGATATCATGGTGCGGCTTGCGCTTGTCCTCCGGCGGAAGCTGCATATAATCGCCGAAAACACTGCGCAAATATTCATCATATCCGCTCATACACGGCAGGCGGATCCCCTCAAAGGTTACATAATCAACGCCCTCGTAGATGTGCTTGGGATATTCGCGCTTCATCCAGTAGGGACCTGCACAAAGCTCGGTTACACATTTATTTTCACTGAGCTTATACTGAGTCATTTTTTTCTCACAGGCTCGCCAAATCTTGTTTCTAAGCTTTTTTCCCCTGATTATTCCCAGCAACACCCGACTGCCAAAACCCATCAAGCCGCCGTGGTTTTCAGGCACGATCTGAGCCAAAAACAGCGAATAAAGCATTGTCCATACAAACTGCATTTTGCGTGCGAATCGGTTGTCGGGGCAAACATCAAGCGGAAAAACATCAAGCACAAGACCGTGTGGGATATCAACGTCAACCTGGTTTGTTTTGACCATAGTATAGTTAGTATCGGTGATCGTAATAAAGATGTTTCCGGTGAACATTTCATCATCGGTTTTCAGAAGCCTGAACCTTCCGTCTGCGTGCTTTTCGCGCCATATTTGCGGCAGCCTGTTGTAGTCCTCACGCGGCATAATAACGTCGATATCATCATCCCATGGAACAAAGCCGCCGTTTCTGAGCGCACCTATAAGACCTCCGCCGATAAGGTAAAAGCGGAGGCTGTTTTTTTCGCAAAAATCTCTGAAATATACTATCATGTCAAGCTGCTTTAGCTGCAGCTCTCTTAAAAGCTGAGGGGTTAGCTGAACCTTTTCCATATTATTTCTTCGCCTGCTTTGAAATAGTGTTTTTGGCTATCTTACGCTTTACCTTTTCAATATGCTCCTGAGCCTTGCTGTTTTTGATTTTTTGCTTCCAGAAAGGGATTTCAAGCAATCCGA
The DNA here is from genome assembly GCA_905233145.1 of uncultured Ruminococcus sp. GTDB lineage: Bacteria > Bacillota > Clostridia > Oscillospirales > Acutalibacteraceae > Ruminococcoides. The sequence goes on from CAJODI010000047.1 coordinate 1,998, forward strand.
CAATTGTTCCCAAGCCGTAGGAAATATGAAGCAGTGGGAAAATCAGCGGCAAAAGAACGAATTGAGGATGAAGATTTTTCATTGTCATACAGCCCACAGTGTTTACAACGTCGAACATCACGTAAAGAGCGAGCAAAATATAAAGCGGCAAAGGTTGTCCGAACGCCGCGGCAACAGCCGCACCGGTCAGGGTCATTATGAATAAAAACGGAGCAAAGTGAAAGTATGACAGGCATCCGGGACATTCCGCGACGGTCAGTCCGATCCACTTGCCGTTTGAAAACTTTTGCCGGATCATTCCTCTAAGGTCGTTTCGTGAATGCTGATACGAAATTATATCGGGACAGCAGCAGAGCTTGTAGCCTGCCTTTCTGATTCGATAATGAAATTCGTTGTCCTCGGTTCTGCCCAGATTTTCGTTAAAGCCGCCAACCTTTTGAATAACCTCTCTGCGGTAGGCTGCGTGAAAAAGACTGTCAAGATATTCTTTTTCCGAGGCCGGGCGGCGGTAGCTTGCTATTGAGCTTCCGAACAAAGAATCCTCGGCTGCAAGCAGCGTGAGCTTCCACGAAGAAACGTTTGATGAAATATTCGGGCGGCCGCCGCCAACGACGTTTTCGCCCTGCTTGATATTGTAAACATTTCTGGAAACAAAATTGCGCGGAATCCTCGCGTGAGCGTCAACGCGGATAATCAAATCTCCGCCGGCTGTCATCAGCGCAGCATTCCACGAAAACGCCTGGTTTCGCTTGGCGCACTGAACGATTTTTACATCCAAAAAGCCATAGTCTGTGTTTTTAAAGCGTTCCATTTTTTCGTGGGTACCGTCGGTTGACATACTGTCCACAAAAACTATTTCTATTTTTTCATGTGGATAGTCCTGCAGCGAGATATCTTTAAAAAGACCCTTGATAGCGTCCTGCTCGTTGTAGGCTATCATGCATAAAGAAACTATCATATAATCCCCTTAGCCCTGTCGTCGTGAATTAGCCATCTGACTGAATTTGACATTGCGACCAGCATATACGGAATCACATATATTGCCGGTACGACAAAAAAGCAAAGCAGAATCCAGCCCGTAAAGCTTAAGAAAAGCTTGATTGCTGCCGGAAAGCTTCTGACTGAAAATGAAAGCATACCGAAAACACAATAGGCAGCGTTATCGGTTTCTCCCGTTGAATACGCAAAAATCGGATAATGCATAAAGATAAAATAAAGCGCGAGCTTTATTACAACTCCGATAAAAACGGAAAGCGAATAGAGCGAACCGCTCAGCAAATTGTCAAACGGAGCTTTGGTGCTGATAAGTCCGAAAAGCTCAAAAATATAGACAGGATCAAGCACATAAGAGAAAATCAGCACAGGCAGACAAAGCGCAAGGTTTATTACAAGAGTTTTGAGATATCTTCCCGCGCCGCCAAAAAAATACATAAGGTCGCCGATTTTGGCTTTTCCGCTTTTTGCGGCGTCGGCAGCAAGTTTGATTGTGCCGTTTATCAAAGGACTGAAAAGTGCCAAGACAGCAAACGAAAAAACATTGCCGAGCACATACAAAAGCTGCATATCGTCACGAATCTCTCCGGATTCAAGGTCATAAGCTCCCATACATATCAGCGCAGTGCCGACAACTGAATCGACCAAAACCGCGACAGCACAGCAAAGTCCGAGCGCAGCGATCAGGGTGACTAAATTGCCCTTTAGGGAAGCCCTTGCCTGAGCTTTAATTATACTTTCACTACTCATTCTCGGTTCTCCAGTCTATTCCAAGGTGTAAAGGCGATACATAGCCTCAAGGCAAATTTGGCAGTGCCTTAAAAAGTTTTCTTTGTCAACGCTTTCGTCGGCGTTGTGCATATTGATTTCGTCATTCATAAAATTGGGACCGAACGCAACACCCCTGCCGCCAAGCTTACGCGCATAGGTTCCTCCGCCGGTGGAATAAATCAAAGGCTTTTCACCTGTAACAGCTTCGTATGCCTCGCTCAAAATACTGATAAGCTCCGATTCGCGCTCAACATAAAGCGGCGGCTCATGATGGAGTATCTCAACTCTGAGGCAGCTGTTTTCGGCAACCCGGCTGAACTGTTTTATAACCGATTCACCGCTGACGGTAACAGGGTATCGAATATCAAACTGTGCCTTGGCGGTTTCGCCCTCAATATGGACAATGCCCAGGTTCACTGTAAGCGCGCCGGAAGCCGAATCGCTCATTTTCAGTCCCAGTGAGCGACCGTTTGTTTCTTTGTTGATTGCGTAATCAATAAACGAGCAGATTGAGCCGATATCATGGGCTTCATAGGCATTTGTTATCAAATCTATGAGCTCTGCCGCTGCGTTTTGACCCTTATGCGGTTCGCAGGCGTGCGCCGCTTTGCCGCGGCTGATGATCATAAGTCCGTCTATAGTGTAGTTAAATTCAAAGTTGCCTGTGCCGGCGTCAGCCAGACGCATCAAGAGCTGTTCGTCATAGCTTGACGAATCGAGCATAACATAAGCCATGTCCGGAACGGCATTTATCGCCTTGCCGGAATGAAACTGAGTCAGAACATTTGCGTTATTTACAATTGTGCTGACTTCAATATGGATAATTCCCTTTTCAGCGCAGCAGATTCCGTATTCGCTGTCGGGAGTAAAGGCAAGGTCGGGAAGCGGCATTTTGTCAAAATAGCCGTCCATATCTTCCATTCCCGTTTCTTCGCCGGTACCGTAAATCGCGCGAAGTGTGTTTTTGCCCTGAATTCCGCTTTCCCTGAGTGCGCGCAGGCAATAAAGATTAACAAGCGCCGCGCCTTTGTCGTCGGCAATACCTCTGCCCATAAGTCTGCCGTCGCGTTCGGTAAGCGCAAAGGGATTCACGCTCCAGTTGTTTCCGGCGGGCACAACGTCAAGGTGGGAAAGTACGCCGCAAAGCTTACCTTCGCCGCCAAGCTGAACGTGCGCGCTTTTGTCGGTTACACGTTCGCACAAAAGTCCGAAATCTTCGGCTCTTTCGAGAATAAACCGCAGCGCGCGGTCACATTCTTCGTCCTTTTCACCGTCGATTGATTCAATCGAAAGCAGGGTATCAAGGTCGCGAAAAAGCTCTTCCTTATATTTTAATATTGTTTCGCCGAAAGCCATAGTAATTCTCCCGTATCTTTGTTCGCCTCAAAACATCGCGAATAAGAGGCGTATTATACTGTATGCTTATTTGCGGCAGAACGTTTTTTAATGCGATAGATTACAATAGCCGCAAGATAAACCGCAAACGCTCCCAGGGCTGCAAGGCTTATTTTTACGCCCGTATCCCAGCCCGGAGTTTCATAGGTAAACACAATATCACTTTCTGTTTTGCCCGGTACCCTTATCGCCATAAAGCCGTAGTCAACTCTCTCGATTTTAACAGGCTCTCCGTTCACCTTTGCCGAGAAGCCTTCGGAATAGGGTACGCTGAAGAACAGAAGCGTATCGTCTTTTTTGTTGTTGAACTGTGCCTTAAAGCCGCTTTCGGTGTATTCAAACATGCTGCAGCAGTTGTCGGCAAGCTCGTCGCAGTCGTATTTATATTCTTCCCAGCCGTATTTATAGCCGGCTGAAATTCCCTTGTAGTTTTCGGAGCTTTCACCGTAGACGCCTTCGTCCTGCTCGTCGGTATAGCCTGTGATGTCAGAATACGTTTTCATCTGATCGCGCGTAAGCACAAGGCTTTTCAACAGTGCTTCACAGCGCAGCTTTTTATCAATTTTGCCGAATTCCTTTTGCGTAATGTAAGTATCATATGCAAAGCCCATGGGAATATAGCAGTCATTTTGATAAATATCAAAATTATTGCAGTTTTTGACAAAGCTCCAGTAAGGCATCTTTGTCTCTCCCTTTTTGTCAATAAAGCAAACGTCACTGTCCGCTGCGTTTTCATTGTCGTGAGTATGGTCAAAATAATACTTACAGCTTAAAAATGCTCTGAGCGGAAACGCCGAAAAATCAGGTCTTGAAGCAACGTCGCGGACAATGTCGAGCTTATTGTAAAACTTCATTATACTTGGAGAAACCGAGCTTTGGAAGCAGTTTATGCTTTGGACTCTCCAAAACATCGACGTATTGTCAACACACTCATAAAAGTCGCTTCTTACCTCGTCCAGGTCGTCAATTGTGATATTCTCGCGCGAATTCATAATATCTTCTCTGATCGTTTTAGTGGAATAAGACCCGAAAACACCGGTTCCGATTACAAACCATGAGGAAGCAACGGAAACTGCCGTAACTGCCGAAATCAGCGCAATCGGGAACGCCCATCTTCTTTTGCCGAATTTTTTGTAAATAAGCGCGAAGCCCAAAATACACATCAGCGAAAACAGAGCAATTATCCAAAATCGCTCAACGTGGGCTTCAACACCGGGCTTTATACCGGAGGATTCGGAGTCGCCGTTCTTCTTGATTTCGTCGGGAATCAGACCAATCAGCATAGCCGCGCCGAAAACAAGTCCCGACGACCAGGCTATAGCCCTGCCCCAGTTTGTTTCGTTGTTTTCAAGAGCTCTGATCGTTGCAAGCACGAGCAGCAAAATGAGCATATAGTACCAGCGTGTGTAGTAGATAGTGGTGTTAAACATTTGGAACGCGCTGTTGAGCACAGGCACAAACGCGAACAAAATCAAAAGAGTAATCAGCTTTTTGAGCCAGTCGCGCTTTCTAAGCTGCAAAAAGGCTATCGTTCCCGTCAGTCCGAACAGCGGAAGCCAGCCTGCGACCGACGACCATTTGCATGATGAATCCGGCGTAAATACCGGCCAAGCCGGCAAGTCGCTCGGAAACAGGAACGCGCAGATAATGAGTCCGTATCTTTGGGCAGGCGAATGAACAAGCATGTTCCACGAGTTTGGAATCTCGTTCAAACGCGGATTTCCCATGATTCCCAAAACAGACGGAAGCAAAATAAACGCTGCCGCGCAAAAGCCAATCACAACCTCGAGGGCGAGGAGTAAAAATTGTCTGAACTTAAATTTATATGTTCCGGTAAACGTGACCATAAGGAAATACATCAGGAGGAACAAAGCCTGACCGGTGAAGAAATAGTAATTTACTGCCGCTGCGGCAAAAACCGCGACTGCAAACAAGCCTCTTCTTTTGTCAAACAAAAAAGCGTCCAGCGCGGCGAGCAATAGCGGAAATACTATCATAGGCTCGTGAAAATGAAAGAAGAAAACATTATAAACCGAAAAGCCTGAGAATGCATAGAGCAAGCCGCCAAGCGCTGCATATATCGGACGGCTGACATATCTTTGAAGATAAATATGCGCTGCGGTTGCGGCGCAGGCAAATTTCAAAATCATCAGCGGACCGATAAGATTTGGCACAAAGCTGTTTGGAAACGGAATCGTCATCCAGAAAAACGGACTTCCCAGAGTGTAAAAGCTGTAGCTTGCAAGTGTGTCGCTTCCCAAATCGGTTATATGGCTCCAGCTCATATCTCCGCTTTTCACGCAGGCATGGAGCATTTGATAGAAGGGGATTTCCTGAACGTTAAAATCGCCGTAATAATAGAACACTCCCTTGCCAACAAAAATCATCGGACCGATAATTGCCAGTCCGACCAGCAATGCAAGCGCAAAGGTTGTAAAAATATAATACGATTTTCTGACCCTAAAGCCTTTTAATCTTCTTGATTGTGACATTTCTATCTCCCGCTTTTTTAAAATAATACTTTGACTTTTTCGTTTGAGTCTGTATAATTAAACTATATGCAACACCGCACAATTCATGGCGCGCGCCGCAAAAAGCGCTGTGCTGACTATAACTAATGTATTATACCATATAATTTCAAAAAATGCACTAATTTTTCTAAAAAAACAGGAGATACACATGCCATATTCACATTTTTATGCTATGCTTTCAAGAATGAAGTACATAAACCGCTGGGGTTTAATGAATAATACAAGCAGTGAGAATATCAGCGAGCACAGCCATCAGACCGCAATTTTGGCTCACTGCCTTGTTATGATACACAACAAACGCTTCAATGGCAGACTCAGCCCCGAAAGAGCCGCTTTGCTTGCGGTTTATCACGATTCAACAGAAATAATCACCGGGGACATGCCCACGCCGATTAAATATTTTAATCCCGAAATCAAAAAAGCGTATAAGGAAATCGAGGATGTTGCCGCAGAAAGGCTTATCAACATGCTTCCGGAGGATTTTAGGGACGACTACAGAAAAATAATCAAGATGAACGGCGAAGGCGACAAAGAGCTTGAACGCTTTGTCAAGGCCGCCGACAGGTTTTCCGCGCTTATAAAATGCATCGAGGAGCTGAGAATGGGCAATGACGAGTTCAGAAAGGCGAAGGAAAGCATAGAGAGCTCTATCCGCGCAATGGAGCTTCCGGAGGCGGAGGTCTTTGAGCGCGAATTTTTGCCGTCCTTCTACCTTGCGCTTGATGAACAGGAATAAATTTACATAAAAAAATCCCTTTTAATGCCAATTTTCGTCACCTGTCTCGGCGTATATTCTAATTTGGAATTATTTATTAGAATAATATGGTATAATTATAAAGAATATGTATTATCATATCAGAAACCAACAAAGCTTTTAATAAGCATACCGTTACCGGTTATCCGGCAATCTCTCCACGGAGGAATAAAATGGCTAATAGAAATGTTGTTGACATAAGTTCAAGCACTCAGGTTGTAAAGCTATACAACAAAAAGGGCAGAGGAAAAAGAATTGTCTGTCTTGTTTTTTCAATACTTTTTCTGCTTGGCGGAAGCGGTTTGATTTACTACTATTCCGTGCTCAACTCAATGAACTATGTTGACATTTCGGATAATCCCGACAAATCCACAAAAAAACAAGATTCCACGCTCCCATCGGTTGATCCGCTTTCAGGCGACGGTACTCAGCTTTCTCTGACTGACGGAGAGCTTTTGCAGGACTCAAAGGTTCTCAACGTAATGCTTTTCGGCGAGGATAACCGCCAGGAGGACGACCACGGCAGAACAGATACGATGATTATGCTTACGATCGACAATCATCACAAAAAAATCAAGCTTACGTCTTTTCAGCGCGACACCTACGTTTATATTCCCGATCATGGCTACAATAAAATAAACGCTTCGTACACGCTCGGAGGCGCGAAGCTTGCAATCAAAACTATTGAATCCAACTTTGGAATAAAAATCGACCGTTACGCGGTTGTTGACTTTGAAAGCTTTATAAAAATTATAGATACACTCGGAGGAATCGACCTTGAGCTGACTGCCGACGAAATCGAATACATCAACTATCAGATGTATAAAAATGAACAGGTTGAATCCAGAAACACAATAACGGATGCTCCGGGAATGATCCACCTCAACGGAATAGAGGCTTTGTGGTATGCCAGAAACCGTGGTCTGCAAATCGGCGAGGACGACAACGAAATCGGAATCAAGGGCGACGACTGGGACAGAACGGCACGCCAGAGAAACCTTTTGACAAAAATGTTTAACGACATGAAAAACGCGGACATCACTCAGATTGTCTCAATTGTAAGCTCCGTAGGTCCGCTGATTACTACCAACCTAAAAAAAGATGAAATCACTGCACTTGTTTCTCATGCAACAACCTATTTGCAGTATGAAATGGCGCAATATTACGTTCCTGAGGAAGGCTTGTGGGAATATGACGACAATACTCCTGCTGGCTCGGTAATCAGAATCACCGACCTCAACGCTCAGCGGTTTGCGTTCGCGAAATTCATCTATGAAGATTTGATTCCCGGAGGGAACACTACTTCAACCTCTAACGAAACAACCTCACCTTATCAGGGAGTTGAGTACTAGAGATTTCCTTATTCTCACGTAATTGATGTTTGCGAAATTTAACGCAACAGATGTTATACTAAACTCAAATAAAAAATAGACAATCTTTGCGGTCTATTTTCCGCAATACTTCGTTGTCGTCCTTGCAAGGCGACAGCCTTGCGGCGTCCTTC
>CAJODI010000048.1 GCA_905233145.1 uncultured Ruminococcus sp.
ATGAACGTAGCGTGTCGGGACAAATACCGAGATCCTTGGCGGCGTTTTTCAAGGGCATACCCTTTTCTGTGACCAGAGCCATTGCTCCCTTTTTGAATTCTTCATCATAGCGCGGCGGTGCGCTTCCCTTTTTGTTAGACATGGTTTTCTCTCCTTCTGTTTTTTGTTTCCATTCCATTTTACCATACTTTTTTCTGTCTATCAATTCGGGGAAGGGGGCAGAAATTTATTCCAAATGGAACGAGGTTAATCGTGAGAAGTTGAGTCTCTACTACGATACAAAGGATAAACCGGACGTGCCTATTGAGAAGAATCCCGAGCTTCGGTCGTTGAAAAATATACTCATCAGAACAGCGTTGAGTATGAACTTCAACGCACAGACAACTGTAAATACTGCCCGTATAGGATTTCTTTTCTCTATGTTGGCAAAGCAAATCGTCAGCAGCACAGGCAAAAGGTTAGATGAACTCAATAAGATGATGCCTCTGACCGACAGCAAGGAGCGAGATAAAATCCGTGACAAAAAATTGGCTCATGGGCTGAAAGAAGGAGCGGACAGCAGCGGTATCAATGAAGAAGTCTATGACAGCCAAGCCGCAGAAGGTATCCTGACTATGCTTGACTACTTGATTTCGCTCGGCAATCAGGACAGCACACAAGATGCTGAAGAAGAATCTGTATCAACTGAAGATGAATATGATTTCGACAACGCCTATGCGGAATATCTGAACGACACTGATGACGGTCTTTATGAGGACGATACAGATGACGAGGATGAGTATTACGGCATGTCCATGTGAACAGCGAGATTAGAGCCCTGTTTCGCCGTGTATCGCCCTGTGTGCGATTTGTTGAGCAAAGACAAGTGTGTGCCCGGCCGGATTGTTTGCGCGGTGTTGGGCATTTGTCACAATTTGTGGGAGACAACCCGTTTTGTCAGGTGTAGCAGTCATATCCATTTTTGCCTATAGCAGACGCCCTTTTTACTATAAGATAGTCTGAATATTTTAAATACCCGTCAAGCGCTTCGTTATACTCTCGGTTGATTCGGGTTTCTTTCAATAGGATCGAAATAACGGTTTTGCTTTCAATGCAGCTTCGTTATTGAGGTATATATATTTTGACTATGGTTCCGCCGTCGCGCGGAGCGATCTCCATTTTTCCCTTACACATCATTTCGAGCCTTTCGCGGATATTCCCTAAAGCGATATGCGGTTCGTCGTTGTCCTTCGCGCCGAAGCCCGGTCCGGTGTCGGCAACGGTTATTTCAACGCCGTTCTTTACTTCTCGGGTTTGAATATGGATGGTAAGCGGATCAAGGTCGGGGTCAACTCCGTGCTTGACGGCGTTTTCCACGATGGGCTGCAGGGTCAACGGAGGAAGTCTGAAATCCGTGTAATCAGTATCAAACTCCATAAACAGCTTACCCTCAAAGCGCACCTGCTCAACGGACAAATACGCTTTTGTGTGTTCCAACTCCTCGGTAAACGGGATAGTTCTTTCCTTGGCGATCGTCGTAAAATTCTTTCTGAGATAATTGGTGAAGTTCAGCGTTACCTTCTGTGCCTTAGCCGCATCCTGCTCGATCAGATAGTAAATGCTCGTCATTGTGTTGTAGATGAAATGCGGACGCATTTGCAGTACGGCAAGTCTTACCTTCTGGTTAGAGATTTCTTCCTTTTGCTTGACATACCGCTTTCCCTGATCGACAAACAGCATCAGTTCCATCGCGAGTAGCATGACAGAAACAGGCGCAATCAAATATACCAATATGAGAATGAATTGGAGCTTTGAAAGCTGTTTTCTCCTGCAAATCACCGCGACAAAGCAAACGATCAGGCTGATTGCCGTAAAAAGCAGATAAACCAGTATCAACCAGCGCTTTTGCTCTGTGCCGTCCGGCGTCGGAACAGCAAAAAGCGTGCGTGTCAGCAGGTCGCCGACGGCTGCCGCTGCGGATAATCCCCAAAGGCTGAGGATAAGCTTCCACAGGAAAGACTTGCGGGGCTCCTGCGAACAACAGCGTAAGATGTAAAGCGTCAACAGCGGAATAATGGTAGATGAAAACAAAACGCCGAGGAAATCACACGCTGTTTGAAGCGGTATATTTTTCCAATACAGAGCGGCAAGCTGACCAATCAGAGCGGCAGCCGTTTTTAATATCATCGCGGAAAAGAATACAATGCAAAACTTCCGCCACTGACTTTCGGTATCACGCAGGATAAAAGTGATCAGTATTCCGAGCACACCGAGCAATAAGGTCGTCAAATCTATCACAGCAGAAAAATATGTCGTCCAATCCATCATAGCCGCAGCCCCCTTATCGGAAATCTCAGCCGCGTGAGGTGATCGCGCACCTGTTTTGCGGAAAGGGGTTTTACGGCAAAGCCGCAGGCGCCGGTATCCCACGCCTCCAGCGCGTAATCGGGATAGGCGGTCAAATAGATCACGTTTGTTCGCGGATTGATTTTCAGCATCTCACGGCACAGTTCAAGCCCGTTAAGCTTGCCCATTTCGATATCGATATAAGCCAAATGTACGCGGTTGGATTTGGCGAATGACAGCGCTTCTGTCGGAGAAGTAAAGCCGGTGACCAAAGCGTTGGGAAGCAAATGACCGATCACCGACATACCGCCCTTTAGAATGATACTCTCGTCATCAACCATAATGATGTTTGGTTCCTCTACGGTGTTGTCGATCGTTTCCAATAAAATGTTGATGTCCATATCTAAACATTTGGAGATCCGCAGCAGCAGAACAGCGTCGGGGATCCGCCGTCCCGTCTCCCAGTTTGCTATCGTGCTGCGTTCCACAAACAGCATATCGGCGAGCTGCTGCTGGGACAGATTTTTTTCAGTTCTGAATTGTTTCAGGGTATCGGCAAAGGAATCCTTCATGTGCTTTTCCTCTCATGGAAGTATACTGTATCTATTATATTATAAGGGAAGTACCTTTGAAATACAACACCATTCCAAAAGAAGATGTCACGCTCTGACACATCTTATTGTCTTATGGCGTATTTATGATAGAATTACAAGGTCAGGTAATAAACAGGAGACTGATTTATTATTCTTAATTTCTCTAAGGAGAGAAAAAAACAAATATCGGAAAAGGTGATTTGATGATAAAGAACAAGTATGTGGCATTTTGTATATTCTAAGTATTGTTTTTTGCCCTGTGGCAGCTCCTTGACTTCCTTTACACCACCTTCATTACAAGAATCGGCTATCAGTTTTCGCCGATCATCGATCTGGTCGTTCCGCTTGCCGTGGCGATCACAGTAGGCTGGTTGTTGTTTCTCAGAAATAAAAGAAGTAATGGTTACGCAAAACAAGCGCCTTGCTCTGTACAGTACGACTATATTCATCTGTTATAGGTAATAAACGTTTCACGTTTTATTATAATTATTTCATACTAAGGAGAGAAAAACATGAAATTTCCCAATGCAGCAAAAGGCGTGAAAAAAATCTTTAACGCCGAAATCATTTCACTGATCGCCGCCTTGATCGGCGGAGCCGGACTCATTCTGGGTTTGATCGGAGCTTCGAACGAAACCGACGAGTCCGCCGGTACAACTCTGCTTGCCGTTTCGGGCGCTTTGTTGATCGTTTCCGGTATCGCGCTTTTGGTCGCAGGGATCATGAACATCATCGGCTTTATTCAGGCGGCAAAGGATGAGGAAGGCATCAAGAGAGCAGTGCTCTGTACGGTATTCAGCGCTCTGTTTGCGTTCGTTGCCGCGTTCTTTGAGAATCAGACCGGCTTCCTCGGCGGACTTGGCACCGTTTTATCGTCGATTGCCACTGTGTTGAATATGCTTGTTGCGCTCTTCATGATCGGCGGTCTGATGAATCTGTCCGCGAAGTGCAACAGACACGATATGGTCAAGAGAGGTCATAGCATCCTTACCACGATCGTCGTTTCCTACCTTATCACTTTGGCCATCAGTATATTGATTCGCTTCGGCGCATATACATCCTCTTTCGGTGCAGGCGTTATCAACTGGCTGTCCGGTCTTTCGGCGCTGTTTACCGTGTTCATCTACGTTCTCGAGCTCATCTATCTCGCAAAAGCGAAGAAGATGCTGGCAGAAAACTAAAAACATTGACCGTGGTGTTACTGCGTCCTTGCGGCGCGGCAACACCTTGTCCATTTTATACGGAGGTATGAAAATGAAAAAAATACTATCATCTGTCAGTGTGATCCTTGTGCTTGTTATGCTGCTGAGCATGGCGTCTCCGCTGACTGCGTTTGCGGCCGGAGACGGGATCACTGTGAAAGACTTTACGGCGCATATCTATAACATGGAAGATACCGAAACGCTGAGCTGCCTGTTCAAAAGCTCTATGCCCGATATGGCGTTCATCTCTACGGTAGATTTCTTAAAAAACATATTTGTTGACGAACCGACCGAGGAAAAGAACGCGGACGGTACCTACACGATCACCAATCCCAAGGGAACAATGGTTATCGACCCTCAAAAGGACACGCTTCATTTCGATTATTTTGAGGACTTTATCTCGGCTAAGGTAAACGTGGAAGGTACCGAAATGAACGTGCCTTACATCAAGGAATACGCGCCTGTCAACGAGGGAGAAATAAACGGACTCGACCTGGATCTTTCGTCTTATAAAATCGATATTATCGAACATGACGGAAAAACCTATTTCCCCGTGTCGTCAATCGGACTCCTTGTCAGCGAGACGTATAATACAGCGGTGTATAACGAGGACAACATTTATTTTGTCCATTGTGCCGATATCGTGATGGGAAACTGTTATTACACAAACAAGATGGTTTATGATACCCTCAAGCGCAGCAAGGCTCTGGTCGAGCTGACTTATAACGACCTGTGCTTCGCGGTTGATAAGCTTTACGGCAGACCCGCTCAGGCTGAGATCGCGTCGGTGATCGCAGAAAAAGGCTTTGACAAAGCTCTGGACGAGTACAACGACGATACCCGTCGGGCAAAAGAATTGCTTTTATCGGAAAACACGGTTGATTATGTTCTCGGAACGGCTTATCTCGGACAAATATTCTCCGACGGAGGTCATACGGCGATACATTACCCTGCGGTATTGTCGATTCTTACCCCCGGAACCGCTGTATATGATGAGTTAAACAGATTATTCGATGAAGAGGGTTTCCGTGACGCAAATGCGGTAAAATATGTGATGAGCAGTCTTACCTCCAGCCAGAAAGCCACCAATATGTCGGAATTCAGAAGCGGTAAATACAAAGATTATGATCTTGTAAAGTCGTGGGATGACAAGTCAGCGTCAAAGCTTTATGTTGCGGGAGATACAGCTGTTTTCGCCTTTGATTCGTTTGTTAACGAGGCAGTTTATCATTTCAAATGGTCTCTTGACTACGCGAAGGAAAAGGGCATTAAGCGTTTTGTGATAGACCTGTCCTGCAACAGCGGCGGCAACGCGGCAGTCGTAATGTATATCATGGCTATGATCACCAACAAAGACAAGGACAGTTATACCACGTCATACAGAAAACTTTAGACGCTTACAGGCAACATCGTAAGAACCGATCACGATATTGATTTGAATTTAGACGGTGAGATCAACGACCTCGACAAGAGCGTATATTATGATTTTGAATATGCTTTTATCACATCCAATATCTCGTATTCCTGCGGCAATCTGCTTCCCTGCCTCGCAAAAGACGCGGGCTTCCCGATACTCGGCGAAAGAAGCGGAGGCGGCGCATGCTCGCTTTTGATCGCCTATACTCCCGAGACGTTTTTCTACACGCTGTCGAGTTATAATAAGTTCATCACAAAGGACAACAAGGACGTTGATAACGGCGCAGAGCTTGACTTTGATCTTACAAAGCGCGTTACCGATGACGAGGAGAATGAATCTATCGATTATTCCGGTCTTTATGATTTGGAGGATATCAGCCGCAAGATCGACGCCCTTTATAATGGACCGGTATTCGGCGATGTTAACGGCGATGGATATGTGACCATATCAGACGCGACGCTCATTCAGCAGGCGTCGGTCGAACTTGTAAGCTTTACCAACCTGCAAAAGCAGCTTGCCGACGTAAACAGCGACGGCAGAGTTTACGATTATGATATGAAACATCTCAACAGCAGCAGTACGGAAAAACAAATGTACCAGTACGGCAACGGCGGAGAATACTTTACAATGGTTCTTCATGATGATTTTATGTCAGGCGAAGGATATACTCCCGACGTTATGAAGGAGGAAATGGATTCTGTTTCGGTCACTACCGAAAACGGTCTGCTGAAGCGAACTACCAACACCGGCATTTACACGAAATGGTCTGAGGGTGAAGAAAAGAATTGGGTGAGATTCAGAGGCATATATTCCGCCGATTATGACGACGACGGTATTGTCAGCTTCCTGTCCGCGGTGTATTCGGATACGGGATATGAAGAGCAGGGAAAATTTGAGGTCAAAAAGGAAAACGGAAGGATCACCGAGATCACCAGATACACGCCAAGCGGCGGCGAGTGGAAGCCTTATGAACAATATGTTTTCGAGTATAACGATACCGAGATCAGCGAGTCAAGATACGCAACGATGATAAATTACTTTATCACCAATCACGGCGGAAACTATTATTATTACAACTGGTATTAAAACTTTTATAGGAGATGATCTGTCTGATTTGCGTACAAAACTATACCAAGAAGTACGGCGATAAAACCGTTGTGAACGATATCTCGTTCACCGCAAAAGACGGCGCTATCACCGGATTTATCGGTCACAACGGAGCCGGTAAATCAACAACGATCAAAGCGATCACGGGCGTTATTCGCCCGACAAGCGGTTCCATTACGATCAATGGGATCGACATCCAGAAGGACGGAAAAAAGGCGAAAAGTCAGTTCGGCTATGTTTCCGACAGCCCCGATCACTTTTTGCGACTAAGCGGAGTTGAATATCTGAATTTTATGGCGGATATTTATGATACGCCCTTAGACGAAAGATCCGCGTTCATTGAGAATTACGCCAAGCGCTTTGGCATTTACGACTCACTGAACAGCACGATACTCTCGTATTCTCACGGAATGCGTCAAAAAATAATGATCATGGGCGCGCTGATCCACAACCCGTCCGTATGGATTTTAGACGAGCCCCTGACCGGCCTCGATCCGCAGTCGGCATTTGAGCTCAAACAGATGATGCGCGAGCACGTAAAAAAAGGGAACTCGGTGTTCTTTTCAACACACGTGCTCGAGGTTGCCGAAAAGCTGTGCGACGAGATATGCATCATCAAAAAAGGAGAGCTTTTGTACTGCGGAACACTTGATGAACTGAGGGCTACGCACAAATCAAATGCTTCACTGGAAAACATTTTTCTTGAATTAACAGAAACAAAAGAATAATTGGAGGTAGTAAAAATGGTTATGTCTATTGTGTTTGGTGTATTAGGAGTCGGTTTGATTATTTTCGGCATAAAAATTCTTCTTACCGGCACACTTACAAAAAGCGAGGAGGCGAAAATCGCCTCGTATTCAAAGAAAGGCGCACGCACTTATAAGCTGATCAATGTCGTTATGTATATCGTTGTCGGTCTCTTTTTGATCGGAGAATGTATTGTCGATTTTCTCGAATTCCAAAAAATCCTAAACGATAGTTTTTTGATCAAAATGATTATGTTTGGCGTCATTTTACTAATGGTGATCATATACTTTATTGTCGCGTCAAAATGCAAGAAGATGACTGACAATGAGTGATCAAAAAGTAACCGGCGAGTTTTCCAAGGTTAGAAAGCTCATTTCCGTTTTGGAAAAATGCAACGGAAACTCAAAGATCGGCGGCAGCGAAGCGCTGATCTCACCGAGAGCGGCAAAGATCCTTGCCGCTGTCGGATTGGTATTTCTGACCGCGACTTTGGCTGCTGCGGCTTTCTTTGCGGAACCCTTCATCTCACCGTACATCTCCCTGAGTGACTTCACAAAATTTTTGATGCTTATACTGCTTTTGTTCAGCCTTGTGCTATCGGTCAAAAACATCGTCACTGTGCTGTACACGGCGGACGATCTTCCCGTTTTGCTGCCTATGCCTTTTTCGGCAAGTCAGATCGTGGTAGCCAAGCTGACGGTAACCTTGAAGTTCCCGGTAGTTCTAAGCTTGATTCTGATCAACTCAAGCTTTTTCGGCTTCGGCTTACAGGCAGGAATGGGCGCAGCGTTTTACATCGGTACGGTGCTTTCAAGCTTCCTTATTCCCGTGACCGGTCTTGCGGTCGCCGCGCTGCTGACGGTCGTGATATTCAAGTGCTGCGGCTTTATCCGGAATCGCGATATCATGGTAGCGATCGGCGGTATCCTGACGATCGTGCTGACAGTCGGCTATTTGATCGTCAACAGTATTCTCAGCAGCAGTGATTCCCCTGACGCTGCTTTCAGCGCCCTTTCGATGGTTGCAGGTTTATCCGACTGCTTCCCGAACGTCGCGTTTATGAGCGGCTTTATGTTTGACGGAAGTATCATGGGTCTGTTAATCAGCCTCGGCATTACCGCTGCAGTAATCGCTTTAGCCTTGCTTGCTATCAAGCTGTTCTATTTGTCCACAGCGCTTTCCATGCAAAATACCGGCACCGCAAAAAAACCCGTCGAAAACAGCATGCTTTCCGCCCGGAATAAGCGTGGCACTCTAAAAGCGCTGACCTCTTACGAGGCGAAAAATGCGCGTAGGAATCCGTCTTATATGATTTACGGTTTTGCCATGACCTTTATCTGGCCGCTGTTTCTTATTCTGCCGTTCGCTTTCGGCAAAAACGCGATTTTCAACTCCGCAAATGGCTCTGTTGACACAAGCGCCGCGCTGATCTGCGCTTTGCTTCTCGGTGTTGTTGCGTCCTGCTTTGCCTGCGGCTTAAACAATTTGGCCGGAACCGCCTTTTCGCGTGAGGGCGAAAGCTTTTATATTTTACGCGCCATGCCGCTTGATTTTAAGGAATATTATAAGAGCAAGCTCCGCTTTTCCATGCTGATCTGTTCGCTCGGAAGCGTTTCGTACATCCTGATCCTCGGTATCGTTTGCATGGTGACCGGTATCGTTCCGATCACCGGCAGCTGGGTATTCCTGTACAGCGCGTTCGTCTGTGTCCTTTGCAACTTGATTTTTGTCAACCGTATGCTCGTGAGCAATGCCAAAAGTCCGGTTTTCAGCCGGGACAGTGAAACGGAAATATCACGCAAGCTGGGCGGTATAAACGCCGTTGCCCTTATCATCGGATTTGTGATGTATATCGCTCTGTTTGTTTTCATTATCATTGCGATGATCCCGGAGCTTTCTTCGGTATTCCTTAACAGCACAACGGGGACGGTCGCTGCTGTCACGGCTGCGGTTTTTGCGCTCCTTATATTTGTGATCGCTGTAGCAGTCAACAAAACCTCCGTCAAAAAAGCAGAGAAGAGTTTGATGATAATCGAATAGCTTCCCATAATACCCTCCGTCATTTTCGGCAATTTCAAGACTTCGGTTTACTATGAAAAAGAGGACAGAGAAATCGTTATTTGAGACATTCAAAAACTGAGCGATATGCTTAGTGTGACAGCCCCTTGTCTGTTATTCAGTTCAAATAGGGTACCTCATTTTACCTGCCACTCACACTGACATACGCTTTTTACTCGAATGTGCGAAGCCGGAATCAATATCAAAGTCATTCAAGATACTTTGGGACATCAGGATATTTCAACTCATACGCAAAACTTATGCTAAACGATGCAGAAAGTTGTGCAGAGCGAAATCAATCGCATATTTTTTGATTTATAAGTAAAGGAGGTGCAAAAAATGAATAAAACCATTAAAACAGTGTTAGGCGGCGTTTTGTTTGTCGCTATTTGCATTGGACTATGGAATCTGTTTGACTTCATATGGAAAACGTGGATAAACGGAAGCGGATACCAATTTTCCTCATCATATCACATTTTATACCC
>CAJODI010000049.1 GCA_905233145.1 uncultured Ruminococcus sp.
ATTTACGCCTGTTATCTCGCAGATGTGCTTCATAATGTTTTGGATAGTGTCAACCAAAAACAGGTTGTCAACGCCCTGCATTACGCAGGCAAGGCGTTCGAGTCCCATTCCGGTGTCGATATTTGGGTGCTCAAGCGGAGTGTAGTTGCCCTTGCCGTCGCTTTCAAACTGGGTGAAAACAAGGTTCCAGACCTCTACAAAGCGGTCGCATTCGCAGCCAACGTGACAGTCGGGCTTGCCGCAGCCCTTTTCGTCGCCGCGGTCAAAGTATATTTCAGAGCAGGGGCCGCAGGGACCTGAGCCGTGCTCCCAGAAGTTGTCCTCCTTGCCGAGGCGCACCATATGAGAGGGGTCAACGCCGACCTCCTCGGTCCAGATTTTGTAAGCCTCGTCGTCGTCCTGATAAATTGAAACATAAAGCTTGTCCTCGGGCATTTCGAGAACCTTGGTAAAGAATTCCCACGCCCATGCGGTTGCCTCGCGCTTGAAGTAATCGCCGAAGGAAAAGTTTCCGAGCATCTCAAAGAAGGTGCCGTGACGCGCCGTTATGCCCACACGCTCGATATCCGGGGTGCGGATGCATTTTTGGCAGGTTGTCACACGGGTGCGCGGAGGCGTGATCTCGCCGGTAAAATATTTTTTCATTGGAGCCATTCCGCTGTTGATAAGCAAAAGGCTGTTGTCGTCCTTTGGAATCAGTGAAAAGCTCGGAAGTCTGAGACAACCCTTGCTCTCAAAAAAAGAGAGAAATTTCTCTCTAAGCTCGTTTAGTCCTGTCCATTCCATTCTCGAATTCCTCCCTGCGCCTCGCGGCGTTTGTATTCTAATGATATTATAGTCCTTTTTAAATATTTGTCAATTGTTGCGATAATCGTCCATTGTCAATTGTCAATTAAAAAATACATCCGTATTTATACAGTCGGGAACGAACGTTTTTTCAAAATAAAACCTTTCTTCCCGACCAAAATTGTCCATTGTCCATTTTCAATTTTCAATTATAAAAGCGTTCGCTTTTTTAAAGCGTTCGCTTTTTTCTGATTACCGAGCCTGCCGGAACCGGCTTGTCGGACTTCATCGTTAAGACCTCCGTCGGGTGGGGCGCGCTTTCAACGTCCTCGCCGTCGGAATTGATAAGCCTTTCGCAAACGGTTTCAAACGGAATTCCGCTTGGGGGCAGCACGTCGAGCGTATCTCCCACCAAAAACTTGTTGCGCTGAGAGATAACCGAGGTTGCTTCGTCAATGCTTTTTTCGCAAACGGCAACCGCGTCGTAGCGGCGGATATAGCCGCCGTTGTCGGTGGTTTGACCCGGCTCTGTGCCAAAATAGAAGCCGGTGCTGTACTCGCGGTGACTGATTTTTTCGAGCTCTTCCTTTATCCAGGGGCTCAGCGTTTCTGAACCGCTCTCAAAATACTCGTCTATCGCGTGGCGGTAGGCGTTGGTGGTCACGGCTGTGTAATACGCGGACTTTGCCCTGCCCTCGATTTTGAAGCTGGACACTCCTGCCCTGACAAGCTCGGGAATGTGCTCTATCATGCACATATCGCGCGAATTGTAAAGATAGGTTCCGCTGTCGTCCTCCTCAACGGGAAAGAACTGACCCTCGCGTTTTTCTTCAAAAAGATGATATTTCCACCGGCAGGGCTGCGCGCAGTCGCCGTGGTTGGCGTCTCTTCCGGTCATGTAGCTTGAAATCAGGCATCTTCCCGAAAAGGAAACGCACATCGCGCCGTGAACAAAGCACTCGATCTCGAGCTCCTTAGGAAGCCTTGCGCGCATTTCGGCAACCTCGCTGAGCGGAATCTCTCTTGCGAGCACGACCCTTGACGCTCCCATATCATAGAGCGTTTGGGCGGTCATGTAGTTGGTGACGCCTGCCTGAGTCGAGATGTGGCGCGCAACCCTTGGGGCGTATTTTTTTGCCGCCTCAAACACGCCGATATCGGCAATGATCAGCGCGTCTACCCCGACCTCCTGAGCGTAGCTGAGAAAATCGGGCAGAGCGTCAAGCTCGCTGTTGCGCGGAAGAATATTGCAGGTCAAATGGATTTTTTTGTCCATTGAGTGAGCAAGCTCACACGCTGCCTTTAAATCTGTTTTGTCAAAGTTGCTCGGCGCGGAGCGCATTCCGAACATTTTGCCTGCCAAAAACACCGCGTCGGCTCCAAAGCTGAGCGCGGAACGCAGACACTCCATATCGCCTGCCGGAGAAAGCAGTTCAGGTTTGTTTTTCATTGCTTATTCCTCGATGCTTGCCAAATTCTGTTCGTGCTCATAGATCGTGGTCGCATAGTAGGCGTTGCCGTCGGAGTCGTGACAGAAGAAATAATAGTCGGTGTCATAGGGCAAAATCGCCGCCTTGATCGCTTCCATTCCGGGGTTGCAAATCGGTCCTTCGGGCAGACCTGCCTTTTCGTAGGTATCATACCTGCTCTTGTAGTCGCTGCCTGCGGACTGGGGAATCTTGTCCTTGCTTCTGTAGGGATAGAAGGTGGTTGAGTCAAGGCCGAGGTTTGATACTCCCATGCTTGAATCGGCTGTAAGACGGTTGTGAAGTATTGAGGAAACATAGTACATATCCTTAACGTTTGCCGCCTCCGCCTGGATAATTGAGGCTATGTTCATGATTTCGTCAAGCGAATACTCACAGTCGCTGTCCTCCATCATCTTTTTTACACTGCGAAGCTTGTCATAGCCCGACCAGTCCTGCTTTTCGCTGATCTTGACCTCGTAGTTATTAAGGAACTTGTAGATAATGCTTTCGGGCTTATCATTGAGATAAAACTGGTATTTGTCGGGGTAAAGATAGCCTTCAAGCTTGTAGTATCTGTCGCTGCCGTTTTTGATGTCGGCAAGGAAGTCAAAGTCTGAGTCAAACTTGTTGGAATTGCACAGCTCCAGGAACTTGTCCACGTCGGCAAGCGCACCCTCGCTTTGGAGCTTGTCCGCGATCTCAACAACGTTGAGACCCTCGATAATAGTCACCTCAACGGTGTCGGTTCGGCTGGAAGAGCCCTCCAGGTTTGTGATGATCGCCTGATAGTCCATGTTCTTGCTCAGCTCATATGTACCCTGGGTAAAGTCGCCCTCGGATTTGGTGATTTTGGCAAACAGCTTAAAATAATAGGGCTGTTCTATTATTCCGTTTTCCTTAAGGATATCGCCGATTTGGTCAAGCGTAGGGTCCTTTGGGATCTGGATCTTGACTTTGTCGGCAGAGGTACGGTTGACGGCAAGCAGGTCGTTCATTCCGGTTATAATAAACACGGCTGTCATTGCCCCGACAAGCAGCACCGACGCTATCCACATCAAGCGGAAAATACGGCGGTTTTTCTTGTTCTTTGCCTTTAGCTCCTTTTTTTCGGCTCTCATCTTCTTTTTGAGGGCGTGCCGCGATTCGCGCTCGATCTGAGCCTTGACGTCCTGACCGCTGTAGGAATTCAGCTCGGCAGGCTCGCTTTCAACGGTATCGCTGCCCTCGTCGTCGTAGTTGTCCTGGATCATCAGATGAAAGTTCGCAGCTTTTCTGCGTCTTTGCTCCTCAAAGCTGTTTTTATCGCTCATACTTATCAGTCCTTATATTTGATTGCATATTATTATGCTGCGGTGCGGATAATATATTTTTCAGTTACAAGAATATCCGTTTTTTTGTCATAGGTTCCGCGCGGAAGCTCCTTTTCGACAAAGCGCGAATAACAGATCCCCGCGCTGATCCCTTTGAAAACATTTAGAAAACGGTCGTAGTAGCCCTTGCCAAAGCCCACTCTGTAGCCCATATAGTCAAAGCAAAGTCCCGGAACGACGCACAAGCCCGACGAAAAGTCGGTTGCCTGTTCGCAAAGCTCGGGGTCGGGCTCCGGAATCGAGAACTTGCCCGGGCTGAGCTGAGAAAACGAGGTTATAAAATAAAAATCCATGTACCCCGATCTTTCGCGGCATTTCGGCACCGCGACTCTTTTGCCGTCGGACAGCGCGCGGCTGATTATCGCCGAGGTATCGCACTCGATTGGCGACGAAACAAAGATAAAAAGCACCTTGCATTCCTCATATTCGGGCAGACTCAAAAATTTTTGACTCAGCCTTTTGTCGAGCTCAGCCTTTAGCTGAGGCGGACATCCGGCTCTGAGCTTTTTGCTGCGCGCCCTAAGCTCGCGCTTTTTGTCCCTGACGTTTCTCAAAGGCATTGCATATCCCCGATAACCTTGTCGGCAGCCTCGGCTGACGCGGCAAGGCTGACAATTGCGTGTCCGAACTCAACAGCGCAGCCGGCGCCCTTGGCGGTGATAACGCTGCCGTCGGTTTCGGTGTGCGCCGCGGTGCATTTCGCTCCGATCAAATCCTTTTCAAAGCCCGGGAAGCAGGTTGCCTTTTTGCCCTTAAGCATTCCCAAATGTCCGAAGATCGACGGAGCGGCGCAGATCGCGGCTGTGAGCTTTTGGTTTTCATAGCAATACTTTACGAGCGAGATCACTCTCTCGTTGTTTTCAAGGTTGAGCGTTCCGGGCATTCCTCCCGGAAGCACAACTCCGTCAAGACCGTTTTCGTCAGCCTCGCCGATTGTGATGTCCGAGGTCACGGTCACTCCGTGAGAGGACGTCACAGCTTTGCCGGTCACGCCGACTGTGCGCACCTCAAGCCCTGCGCGGCGCATAACGTCGAGCGCGGCGATCGCCTCGGTTTCTTCAAAGCCTTCTGCCAAAAACAGATAATACATTTTAATCCCTCAATTCAATGTTATTCCTATATAGATATTATTCGGTGTTTTTTTGCTTTTATCAAGTGCTTTTATCATTCCGTACCGCCCGGGCTTTTCGTTAGTCAGCAGAGGACTGTCGGATTTTAGGGTGAATACAAAGCTTTGTGCCGCCGAGTTGTCAAGTAAAAGCCGACAAAGACAGCCAAAATCGCTGTATGCCGAATAGAAAACCCCGGCAGTTTTGCCGCCCTCATCAAAAAGCGCGAAGGCAGTCTCGCAAGACACAGACCTTATGTTGTAAACGCGGTAATATTCCGACGCAAAGCTTATAAAATCATTATTCCATAATAGAAAATTATCTCTGAAGCACAGCCTTTGCAGCCCTTCATAATCAGGCTCGCCGAATCCGTCCTGCGTGCAGGCTTCAAGCTCGGCTCTTGTCATTGCCTTGGTCGCGGCGGTGCAGCTTGCAGCATAGCCCAGACGACCGTAAAAGCGATAAAGACTCTCGCTTTGGTCCGCCGGAAAAAGAACGGAAAAAACGTCTCCCCTTTTTTTGGCGTCGTCCAGGGCAAAGTCTATAAGTCTGCTCATTATTCCCCTGCGCCTGTATTCGTGCGCGGTCGCCGCCGCGCAAAGATAGTGGGCTTTTTCGCCGTTGAGCGTACAAGGCAGAAGATACAGTGCAGAAATAATTTTGCCGTTATCGGTTGCGCAATACGGGTTGAAGCTCGATTTATTTCTTTTGAAGAACAATTCTAACGCTTCTTCGTTTTCGTCAAAGACACTCAGCCAAAGCCTTTTCAGCTCGCTGTAATCGCCGCCCTTAAAGCGTTTGTGTTCAATTTTCATCAAATCATCTCCGCGTTAAAGCGGTCGAGGATGATTGCCGGGTGATAGGACAGCTTTGACTTGCGCAGCCCCTCGATCCCCATATCCTCCTCGCGGTTTATATATTCATAGCGCGTCAGGGTTTTTGAGAACTCGTTGTTGATCACCGCGTAAACGCCGTCATAGCCGCGCAGGGCTTTTTCAAAATTGACGTCATAGACCCGGCTTGAAATCTCGCTGCCCAGGGTCATGGCAACCGGCTTTTCGTCTACATACAAGACCGCTCCGCTCATGTTGAACTCCCCAAGGCTCTCAAGCCCTTCGCTGATCGCGGCGACCTCGGAGCTTTGGTCGGGACTGAGGTCGTTTTCGGCATACCATTCGAGCACGACCGCCATTGCGTCGTTTTTGTTTTTATCGTTAATTAATTCAAAACGTGTGTTTTCATAGGTTCTGTAAAATTTTGAAATATGGTTTCTTTTTGCATGGAACTTTTTTCCGCTCAGCGTGGCGAGCTCCTCGGAAAGATAGATGTAATCCTGGTTTTCGGGCGAGCGCGTGTAAGCAAAGCGGTTTGGACAGAGCTCCTCAAGCCTTGCCCTTTGCTCGTTGGTAAGCATGACGATCCGGGGCTTTTGACCTCTTTCGCGCGAATCCTCAAAAATCTGCTCCAGTGCTCCGCTCACGTTTTTGCCGACGGGCAGACAATAGCCCCAAACGCTTCCGTCGGGCTTGAAATACGCCTTTAGCAGCGTTTCGTCAAAAAACGCGAAGCTGATGTTGTATTCATGCCGCCAAAAATAGACGTTGAGCAGATTCATGTCGCAGCCCAGAGCGATTGAATAGTCGTAATACTTTGCGTACTCTTTGATTTTTGAGCGTTCCATCAGCCTGAAATTCAGCATATAATATCAGCAACCGCCTTTTCTATGTCAGCCGCAATCGAAGCCTGAGAACGGATCTCGCCGTTTTCGCAGCAGTTGATTATTGTCCAGCCGCATTTTTCGGCGGCATAGAGCGCGGCTCTGCGGCAGCTCAGCAAAAAATCAAGATTGCTTTCGTGGATATCCTTTTTGGTTTCGTCGCCGCCGTAGCGTTTTTCCATAAGCCTTTGCGAAACCTCGGGTGCAACGTCAAGATAGATCACGGCGTCGGCTTTGGGAAGCCCCAGCCTGTTGTATTCAAAATCGCTTTGCCAGCCGATAAAGCTGTCTCTCTCGGAATCGGGAAGCTTGGGCATTTGGTAGATTATGTTAGAGGTAACGTAACGGTCGCTGAGAATGATCGTACCTTTGTCGAGGTCGCGCTTCCAAAACTGCAAAAAGCTCGCGATCCGGTCAACAGCGTAGAACGCGGAGGCGGCGTAGGCGTTGACGTCTCCGGGATCTGAGCCGAAATCTCCGTTAAGATACATTTTAACAAGCGAAGAGCTTGGGTTGGAATAGTCGGGAAATTCAAGCTTTCTGACCGGTTTGCCCAAGGCGGAAAGCTTTTCAGCCAAAATTTGGGTTTGGGTCGCCTTTCCGCTTCCGTCAAGTCCTTCTATTACTATCAGTTTGCTTTTCATTTTATGTTGGATTTCCTTTTTTAAGTATTGTTCAGGCGGCGGATTCGCCGCGAATATACATAGATACAGTTATTATAACATCTTTCGATATTTATTTCAATATTTTTATTTTTCTGAATAAGAATTATATCACCAGAAAATATGAAACAACATTTTATGTGATATTTTGTATGAGCACACCGTCTCCGATGTGCACTTCTGTGGTTTCTATTCGTTTGTTTCTCTGTTGTTATCTTAAGGCAACACCGCACAATTCGCGGCGCACGCCTTGCTTGCATATTATTCCGTCAGACTGCGCAATCCGCACACCGGAATTATGCGGTATTGCCTTAATGACATTGTCCAAGTTGATTTGTGTGCTTTTTTATCAGGTTTTATTGATATGTACAAAAAAACAACTATAATTCTGTGAATTTAAGCAATTGAAAAATATTGATATTTATTGTACAATTATTATGTAATTATTATGTAATTGTTGTATAATTATTGTGCAAATCTAATCAAAAAGAATAAAAGCGATCTGCACACCAGAATTATGCGGTATTGCCTTTATAATCAGGAAAGCGTAACTATATTTACGGTTTGTGTCAAAAAAGAGGTCGGTGTCGGCGAAATATGATCATATCAGCCGGCGGGTGTTGTTTAGTCAAGAGGGAGGTCTGACAGATTAAGAAGTTTGAAGTTTTGAAAGCAGTTTTGTAATCAACAAAGATTTGATTTAGAACAATTTGAATACTTAGAAAGGGGAAATAAATATGAAGAAAACATTAAAAGCATTATTAGTCGGCGCGATCGTCTCGTCGATCGTTGCGACCTCTTTTGTGCTCCCTGTTTCGGCGGCAAAGATCAACGCCGACAGTTCGGTGGGTAACGTCTTTGAGGATCACCGTGTTAAGAGCGATGACAACAGAGTTGCGTATATTACCATGAAATTCGATTCCGATCCCGATACAGTTTACAGGGGAACTGCTTTTATTGTTGCCAAAAACGCGCTGATGACAGTTCTTCATGCATATTACAATAAGAATCTCAACGAATTTGCGAAAGAGATCAAGGTTTATCCCGAGGGAAGAGAGGCGGGTGTAGTTTACAAGGTTAAGGATGTTGTTTACGATACTGAGGTCCTAAAGAACGGCTCTATAGATGATGGGGAGGATTGGGCAATACTTGAAGTGGATGAAGATATCGGTTCAAAATACGGCTATTTCGAATTCAGTTCCTCTGTCAGTGAGGGTGACTTAATAACTGTCACGGGATTCCCCGGCGACAAAGGCAGAGTTCGCTACACTGAAGATGGTGAGGCTCTTTTAGTTGATGAAAAGATGATACGCCACAGAATCTCTACCTATAGCGGTACCAGCGGGGCTCCGACATTCAAAACGGTAGACGGCACAGATATCGTTGTAGGTGTTTATTGTGCCGGAACCAAAGATGAAACTACCAACGGAGTAAACAGTTCAACCAGGATCACCGAGTCGATTGCCGATCTTTTGATGAAGTACAGACAGTACTATTATGTGGAGTATGATCCCAATGGCGGCACAGGCTCCATGGATCAGACAAGAGTTGACTTCGGCATCAACACAAAGCTCAGAACCAATGCATTCACGAATAAGAATTACACATTTGCAGGCTGGAATGCATACAGGCACTCCGACGACAAGTGGTATTATACGAATCCCAAGAACACTTCTCAGAGCGGTTGGTATAAGGCAAACGCTCAGCCTTCGGGATGGAAAAAAGCTCTTTATAAAGACGGAACAACAGTTGCAAGAACATCAGGTGTAAAAGACGATACAGTGACGATGTATGCCCAGTGGAAAAAATTCTCCGTTGTTTATAAAAGTGACGGCGGCACAGGTTCAATGAGCAATACAACTGTGTATTACGGTGTTGCCACTGCATTAAGAAACGTAAATTTCACTAAGGCAGGACGTCACTTTACCGGTTGGACAAGTAAGAGATTATCAGACAATAAGTGGTACTACAAGGATCCTGCCGATACTTCCAAAACAGGTTGGTACGTCGAAGGAAATCAGCCCTCAGGTTGGGTCAAGTATGTCTATAATAATGAGCAGAAAACCGCACGGGCAAGCTCTGTTCATGAGGATACTATAGAAATGCACGCTACGTGGAACAGCCCAAGCACATATACGGTTAAATATTTGGCAGAGGGTTGCACTGGATCAATGGCTAGCACAAAGGTGACCTTCGGTGTTGTCACAAAGCTTTCCGCCAATACCTTCAAAAACGGCTCAAAGAAGTTTGCCGGCTGGACAGCATACCGTCAGAAGCAGCGTCAGTGGTATTACATGAATCCCAAGGATACTTCTCAGAAAGGCTGGTACGCTCAGGGTAAGCAGCCCTCAGGCTGGGTAAAGTATGTCTACAATGACCGCGCAAGCGTAGCGGCTACCACAGGCGTAGACGGCGACGTCGTATTTATGTACGCTCAGTGGAAGTAAAAATATGCTGACCGCAGCTCATTAAAATGCGGCGTATAGGTATCCAAATAATTGGCAATATCATTAAGGCAACACCGCACAATTCACGGCGCACGCCTTGCTTGAATATTGTTTCGTCAGACTGTCCAAAAATCAGCACCCATACGTCAGTATGCGTACTGATTATTTGTACACTCTGCCGAAAAATCTTACTGCGCAATCCGCACACCTGAATTATGCGGTATAAATATACCTCGTACTCAAACAGGGGTACGGGGTATTTTTTTGAAATATTTTTGAAAAAAAGGAGTTGACAAACGAGCAAAAATCGAGAGAAGCAATGGCTTTATAGGCAGGGCGCACACATAGGTGCGCCCCTACGGTAAAATTATGCCAAATAAATATAAATACAACCGGGAACAAACGTTTTTTCTAAACAAAACCTATCTTTGTCCGGGTTCAGCACATCGGTAAGTTGGGAGTGTCAGCACATAGGTAAGTGGAGGTTCAGCACATCGGTAAGTCTTTCAAGGTATAATGGAAGCCGAG
>CAJODI010000050.1:0-8904 GCA_905233145.1 uncultured Ruminococcus sp.
CGCGGATTGCGTAGTCAGATTTTTCGTCAGAATGTACAAATAATCAGTGTGCATACTGACGTATGGATACTGATTTTTGGGCAGTCTGACGGAATAATACGCAAGCAAGGCATGCGCCATGAATTGTGCGGTGTTGCCTAAAACACAGAGCTTGCCTTAACAGCATTTTTCGCAGCTGTTATGCTGCTTGACAAAAGGCAGTAAATATACTATAATGTAGTTAGCGGTAACTAACCGCTGTATTTTGAAGCATTAAGTTAGTTTTAGCTAACCAAATTCTTGGACAGAGATTGATATAACCGTCGCTCGCCTGAGATAAAAAAACAGCCAGCTTGTTAAAACAGGAGGTCATTATGATAAAAACAACGCTTAAAATAGACGGAATGATGTGCGGAATGTGTGAAAGTCATATCAACGACGCGGTACGTCAAAGCTTTAAAATCAAAAAAATCAACTCATCTCACGCAAAGGGCACAACAGAAATAATCAGCGAAAATCCGCTTGACGAAAACGCTTTGCGTGAAGCAATCGAAAAGACGGGCTACAAGGTAACGGAAATCAAAACCGGGCCTTATGAAAAGAAGCATTTTTCGCTGTTTGGGAGGAAAGCATAATGTCAATCGTACAATTTGATAACGTAACAAAATCATATAAAAGCGGTGAGCACGAGCTAAAGGCTCTTGACAAAGTCAGCTTTACACTTGACGAAGGAAAATTCGTTGTTATTCTGGGACCCTCGGGCGCAGGCAAAAGCACCTTGCTCAATTTGCTTGGCGGACTGGACAGCCCAACCGACGGAAAAATCACCGTGAACGGCAAGGACATCAGCACGCTTTCAGACAACGAGCTTGCCGATTACCGCGCGGAAACGGTTGGCTTTGTATTCCAGTTTTATAATTTGATTCCCACCCTGACAGTTTATGAAAACGTGGAGCTGGTTTCAACAATCTCAAAAAACGCCCTTGACGCCAAACAGATGATAGCGGAGGTAGGGCTTAGCGATCACCTGCATAACTTTCCGTCAGAGCTTTCGGGCGGCGAACAGCAGAGAATATCCATAGCCAGAGCCTTGGCAAAAAATCCAAAAATTTTGCTCTGCGACGAGCCGACCGGGGCGCTTGATTCCGAAACCGGAGTAATGATTTTGAAGCTCCTGCTCGATATGGCAAAAAATTACGGAAAAACCATCGTTATTGTCACTCATAACCAGAGCATCGCGAAGATGGCAGACGTAGTTATCCGCGTAAAAAACGGCAAAATACGCTCGGTTAAGGAGCAGGAAAATCCGATGAGTGCCGAAGAGGTGGAATGGTAATGCTGATACGTAAATTATTCCGTACCGCGTGGGGTTACAAGGCGCAGTTCATCTCGATGATACTGATGATAACACTCGGAATGGGAATGTTTTTGGGCTTCAATATGGAATGGAAAACCATTGAGGCAGACACAGGAAAGTTTTTTGAACAAACAAAATACGCCGACTACCGTCTGTATTCAGAAAAAGGGTTTACGCGCGACGAGCTAAATAAGCTTTCATCTATTGACGGAGTTGACGCGGGAACGCGGTTTTTGTCCGTAAATCTTGATATAAAGGGAGAAAAAAACAAGAGCCTCGCGCTGGACGTCAGCGAGGATTTTAACGCGTCTGTTTTTATTGTGACAGACGGCGCCGAATATGACGAAAACAGCGACGATTTTTGGTTGTCCGACAAATTCGCGGAGAAAAACGATATTCAGATCGGCGACGAGCTGACGCTTGAGTTTCAGGGCGTTGATATAACAGGAAAGATTGCCGGTTTGATCAAGTCGGGCGAGCACATGATCTGCGTTGCGGACAAAAACCAGATGATGCCCGATTACAGCACCTTCGGCTACGCCTATATCTCTCCCAAAAAGCTAAAAAAAGCAGTCAAAGCCAAGCTAAAGGATACCATGACCGGTGAGCTTGAAAAATCGGGAGTTCCAAAGGAAATGCTTGACGAAAGCGTTGAAAGGCTGATGACAGACACAGCGGTAGGCGAAGCCGTCGATAAGGTATATTGTCAGGTCAATCTGCTCTCGGCTTTACCAAAGGAAAAGCTGGAGGATAAGGTAAAGGACGCGCTTGGCAGAACAATAATGGTAACGCCAAAGGACGACCACGTTGTTTACAAGGAAGCCATGGGCGAAGCGGAGGAAGGCAAGACGATGGGCTCGGTACTGCCGGTGCTGTTTCTTGCAATAGCGATTCTTACAATGGTAACGACAATGCACCGCATTGCCACCAAGGAGAAAACTCAGATAGGAACGCTTAAGGCTCTCGGCTTCAAAAACCGCCGCATACTCAGACATTACACCTCATACGGCTTGTTTATCGGAATTGCGGGAACCGCGCTCGGCGTAGCTCTCGGTTTTGGAGTATGCAAGCTGATCATGAGCGAAAACGGTATGATGGGCACCTATTTTGACATGCCCGACTGGAGCGCAGCGATACCGGAGTTTTGCTATCCGGTTTTGGTGCTGACGGTTGTCCTGCTGACCCTGATCAGCTTTTTGTCTGTTCGGCAGCAGCTCAAAGGAACCGCTGCCGACGCGCTGCGACCGTATTCTCCGAAAAAAACGCGAAAAACAATTTTTGAGCGTTTGCGCTTTTGGGATAAGCTTCATTTTGGAACAAAGTGGAATTTTCGCGACCTCAGCCGGCATAAAAGCCGCTCGGCAATGACCTTGTTCGGTATTGTAGGCTGCATGGTGCTGATGGTCGGCGGCTTGGGTATGCGCGACACAATGTCGGGATTTTTGGATCTGCTTGACAAGGATATTTCAAACTATACCACAAAGATCAATCTTGCTGACGACGCCGATCTGACAAAATCAAAGGATTTGTATGAGAAAATCGGCGGTGACTGGGAAAGCCTTTGCGGAATAAGTCTTGACGGCGATACCGTCACGCTTGACATTATCCACAATCCCAACAACATGCTCAATGTGATCGACGAGGACAACAACAGAATCAAGCTTGGCGACGACGGAGTGTATCTTTGCCTGCGCTTAAAGGACAAGGCAAACATAGGAGAAGAAATTGAGTTTTCGCCCTACGGCTCAAATGATACCTACAAGGCAAGGGTGCTCGGCTACAACCGTTCTGTTATGACCGAAAGCGTAACAATGACTGACGCGCTTGCCGACAGGCTGGGAATTGAATACAGCATTTCGTCGGTTTATACCGACAAAAAATCTGACGAAATAGCCGGCTCGGAGCTGATTTCGGGCAAGCAGGACAAGGCTCAGCTTATGGAGACCTTTAACAGCTTTGTTGAAATAATGGACAGTATGGTTATTATACTTGTGGTTGCCGCTGTGATCCTCGGAATTGTCGTGTTGTATAACCTCGGCATAATGAGTTATGTTGAGCGTTCACGCGAGCTCGCGACGCTAAAGGTGCTCGGATTTAGAAACCGCACCATAGGAAGGCTTTTGATTTCACAGAACATCTGGCTGACCTTTATCGGCGTGCTTATCGGGCTGCCCGCAGGCGTGGGAGTATTGCAGTGGCTGCTCACTGCCCTCGCCGGTGAATACGAAATGAAGCTGATGTTGGGTGTGCTGACCTACAGCGTTTCTATTCTGCTGACCTTCGGCGTATCGCTTTTGGTCGGCTTGATGATAGCAAGAAAGAACAAAAAGATTGATATGGTAGAAGCACTTAAGGACACGGAATAATCATAGCTTGTTTAAGGCAAGCAAGCGGTCTGTGTTCCAAACGGAGGCGATGAATTGTGAATGTATCTGCGGCAACCGGTATTTTGATACCCTTTATAGGCACATCCCTGGGCGCAGCGTTAGTGTTCTTTATGAAGAAACAGCTCAGGCAAAGCGTTCAGCGCGCTCTGACGGGCTTTGCGGCAGGCGTAATGACGGCGGCATCCGTATGGAGTCTGCTGATTCCCGCCATTGAACAGAGCAGCTCAATGGGAGCGTTTTCGTTTGTTCCGGCTGTATCAGGGTTTTGGATCGGCACCTTGTTTTTGCTGATACTTGACAAAACTATCCCCCACCTTCACATGTTCGCCGATACGGCAGAGGGACATAAAAGCAAACTGCAAAGAACCACAATGATGCTGCTTGCCGTCACACTGCACAATATTCCCGAAGGAATGGCAGTCGGCGTGATGTACGCAGGATTGCTGTCCGGTTCGGGCAACATAACAGTTAGCGGCGCGCTGGCTCTCGCGATCGGTATTGCCATACAAAACGTACCGGAAGGAGCGATTATTTCTATGCCGCTTCACGTAGAAGGAAAAAGCAAGCCGTTTTCTTTTTTGGGCGGAGTGCTTTCGGGTGTGGTCGAACCAATCGGCGCGGTGATAACTCTGCTTGTTTCTTCACATTTGGTTCAGGTAATGCCGTATATGCTCAGCTTTGCGGCAGGCGCGATGATTTATGTGGTTGTAGAGGAACTGATTCCCGAAACCTCGGAGGGCAAGCATTCCAACACAGGCGTAATAATGTTTGCGGTTGGATTTACGATGATGATGATTTTAGATGTAGCTTTGGGATAGCCCGGCAAGCCTGCCCTAAAAAGCCGGGCGCAGCTGCCGAAAAACAAGATGAAGCTGCTCATGCCGGATAACAGAAAACGGACATTAAAATTCTTCTCAGGTCTTGTATTATTTTGGATTAGGGTATATAATATCTAAGATAATTCAGGCAATACCGCATAATTACATGTTGCCTCTACAGCAAGGAGTTAGAGAAATGGATATCAGACAGGAATCACTAAAGAAGCATTATGACTGGAACGGCAAAATCGAGGTTGTTTCGCGCGTTCCGATTTCAACCTCCGAGGAGCTTTCGCTTGCCTATACCCCGGGCGTTGCGGAGCCTTGCCTTGAAATTCAAAAGGACTACGACAAATCCTTTGTACTCACCAGAAGAAATAACCTTGTAGCGGTAGTAACCGACGGCACCGCCGTGCTCGGACTCGGCGATATCGGTCCGGAGGCAGGTATGCCGGTTATGGAGGGCAAATGCGCGCTCTTTAAGGAATTCGGCGACGTTGACGCCTTTCCTATTTGTGTAAGAAGCAAGGACGTTGACGAAATCGTAAATACAATCTACCTTATCAGCGGCTCGTTCGGCGGAATCAACCTTGAGGATATTGCCGCGCCGCGCTGCTTTGAAATTGAAAAAAAGCTCAAGGAAAAATGCGATATCCCGATTTTTCACGATGACCAGCACGGAACAGCCGTTATTGTTGCCGCGGGAATTTTGAACGCCCTCAAAATAGTGAACAAAAAGCTTGACGAAATCAAAATCGTTATGAACGGCGCAGGCGCGGCAGGTATTGCTATTGCTAAGCACCTTCTCAAAATGGGAGTTAAACACATCACGCTCTGCGACAGCAAGGGTATCATCTGCAAGGGCGACCCAAGGCTCAATTCCGCGAAGCAGGAAATGGCTGAAATAACCAACCTCAGCCACCTGACAGGTACGCTTGCCGACGCAATGAAGGGCGCGGATGTATTTCTCGGGATTTCCGCTCCTAACTGCGTGACCGAGGAAATGGTACGCTCAATGGCTGAGAATCCGATCATCTTTGCAATGGCAAACCCAACCCCCGAAATCATGCCCGACCTGGCAAAAAAAGCCGGAGCTGCCGTTGTCGGAACCGGAAGAAGCGATTTTCCCAATCAGATCAACAACGTTCTTGCCTTTCCGGGAATTTTCAGAGGCGCGCTCGACTGCCGCGCAAAGGATATCAACGACGAGATGAAGGTTGCCGCTTCGTTCGCAATCGCCTCTCTTGTTGACGACGACAAGCTCAGCCCGGATTATATTCTTCCGCACGCCTTTGACAAGCGAATCGGCAAAACCGTTGCCGCTGCCGTTAAGGAAGCCGCTATCAAATCAGGCGTTGCAAGGATTTAATACTAAACTCAAATAAAAAACAGACAATCTTTGCGGTCTATTTTCCGCAATACTTCGTTGTCGTCCTTGCAAGGCGACAGCCTTGCGGCGTTCTTCGCCTCGTCTTGCGAAAAATATCCTCGCAAATCTTTGTCCACTTTTTATCTGAGATTAGTATAAGGCAACTCCGCACAATTATAAAGACAATTATAAAGGCTCGGAACCAAGCTGATTCCGAGCCTTTGTTTTTTAACCGCAAATCACAAATCGCGCGGTTTGCATTAATTTACCAAGTTCCGACATTATATTTGCCGTTTGTTGTTGTATTAAGAGCGTAATAATTTCCGCTGCCTGTAATCGGGATATCAACAGTCTGAGATGTGCCGTTTGTGAAGATCACGTTTTGTGCCGCCGACGGAATATCAAGCGTATAAACAGTCTGACCGTAATCGTTTGTCTGCTGTTTAACGCTCATCGCCTTACCCGGCCAGGAAACCATACTTGTGTTAGATGTTGACCAGTAGTAGCAGTAAATCGTACCCGACCAGAACTGCGAATTTGTGAATACCATTGTGTAGTTACCGCCGGACTGAGTAGGATCGGTAGGATCTGTAGTATTTTGAGTTTCATAAATTGATTTTCCGATGTTTGAAGTAATGTTAAATTCAGCAAGGTAATACTGAATATATGTGGCGTCATCAACAGTAACTTTTCCGTCGCCGTTTACATCGGCTGCCTTAAGCTGAGTCGCATTCAGAGTCACAAACTGAACCAGATACTTCTGAATCATCGTTGCATCACTGATTGTAATATAGCCGTCTGAATCAGCGTCGCCGACGATGCGCGAAGCCGCGCCGCCTGCGTCATAAACAACAGCTATGCCGCTGCTGCCTACCGTACCCTTGATTTTGCCGTTTGAAACCGTGAATATGTTGCCTGTGATCTGATCCGTATACACGCCGTCGTTGATGATGTGAGCCGTAAGCTCAACCTCACCGCCGCCGTTAAGCTTTGCGATAGATACGCCGGAATCTCCGCGCTCAACATAAGCTGTGCTGCCCGAAGAAGCCAAATATTCCGAGGTACCGTCAAAGTGATTTTTAAACTTGTTGATCTGGGTAACTATGTCGCTCTTCCAGTTATCGTCGCCTGCCAAGCCCATTGATTCGTTCGGACGGGCAAGGTACAAAGAGGTTGAATCCGCTCTTGCGCCCGTGATTGCCCAAGCCTTCATAATGTTCGCGTTGGAAACGCCGCTTGTTGAATTGTCCATGTAGGTGTCATGCGACTCAGCCCAGAGAACAGCTTCCTTGGGCAGGCAGCCCTTTTGATAGGAAGGGTTTGCAAGCGAAGCGGCATTGCCGTTTCTTGCTGCCGAAAGCGCGTCATTACCTGTTGCGTTGTCAGTAACGGCCATATACTTTGTATAGTTGCTGATCGGGAAGTTTGGTCCGGCAGATCCGAGAATCTCTCCATACAAAAATACATCCGGAGAGTATTCCTTGATTCCTTCGCATACAACCTTCCAGAAATCACTTTTGATGTTCTGGGCGTCAGTGGGTGTTTCAATGTGCTTTGCGGCGTCAAAACGGAAGCCGTCAACACCCAGGTCAACGCAGTCCTTGAGAAGCTTTAAGACGCTTTGCTGGATATACTCGTTTTTAGTATTAAGATCGGGCATACCAAGGTGATACTGAGTGATGTTGTATCTGCTGTTGTCGTTTACCCTTGTGTTGTTTGTGTGGTAGTACGCAGAGTTTTTAAGATCCTCGTCAACGTTTGTGTTCAGGTAAGCATATGTACCGCCGTCTACACCGTTGTTTCCAAGGTGGTTGGCTACGATATCACAAACAACCTTGATATTGTAGGTGTCGGCTGCCGTACAAAGCCTTTCAAGATCGTCCGCGGAGCCGAGCCAGGACTCGTCCTCTTGGGCAATTCGGAGTGAAAGCGGCTGATACATCTTCCACCACTGTGAGCTGGTTCCTGTCCATGAAGCGTTGTAATCCTTAGGATTCTGAACCGGAGAGGTCTGGACCGCCGAATAGCCTGCTGCGGCAATATCCGGAAGATTATCAATGATTGTTTGATAAGACCAGTTGAAGCAGTGCAGAACAGCTCCGCCCTGAACCTTGCCCAAGGTGTCGCCGGCTTTTGATACAGCTTCCCCGGATTTTACCGGAGCCGCGCTTGCTGTAGCAGCGGATATCGCCAGTCCCGAAAAAGCCAGACAAAGCGACAGGAAAACACTTGTTAATCTTTTTGTCATTTTTATTTCTCCTTTACTGTTTATTTTCGGAGGACAGACCCGGCGCCGCCAAAAAATCAATTTCGGATTCAAACGTCGGGGTCGTCCTGCCGGATCGATACAGGTTTGGTGCTCCCTGTAATCTCTTACCTATATTATACAACATTAAACGCATTTTTGTATATACCTTTTTGCGTTTTTTATAATTTTTTTGAAATTATTTTATGGCGCCTGTTGTGCTTCAGCTCAAAACCACGATTAAGGAATTACAAAAGATTGCCCAAAACACAATCAATAAACGAGGTTTTTGCGAACATAATTTTGGTGACAAATTTCCATAATAGAAATAATTGACTATTTTTCCGTTTTTATTGGTCAATCTGACTCAAATATTTTTTAATGTTGCATTTAATATCGGTGCTTTTACAATTTGACATTGACAAAAAATATGTTAAAATATAATAGGTAAAGATTACATCAGCGTAACAATTTATCAGAACCGCTTATTGACAAACAAGAAAGGGTGTTTTGATCCAATGATACGAAGAAAGCTAATTAACAAGTCATCAGCTGTAATTTTTGCGGTAACATTATTATTCACAGCGGTATTCAGCATGTCGGTTTACGCAAACGCGGCAACAACCTACACTCCGCGAACCACCGCTCCTTCATATTCAAACGGTTACTATTACAGCAATCAAAATATATTTTATGCCAACGGCTACGGAATGCCTAACTGCACCGCCTACGCCTACGGCAGAGCCTAC
>CAJODI010000050.1:9046-27105 GCA_905233145.1 uncultured Ruminococcus sp.
TTGAAAAAATCGAAAACGGCACGATTACCTTCTCAAACTCAGCCTGGGGCGGCTCAAACTTCTATCTCACCCACGCAAGCGTGAACGATTCTACCGCAGGCGGACAAAGCTGGTGGAACTTCCAGGGATATATATATATTCTTGACAACGCAGAGCCCGAGCCTGCAAAGGTTACATCAATAGGAATGTACAAAACCAACGTTAGCTCAAGCCTCAATATGAGAAGCGGAGCTGGAACCGGCTACGGCGTTGTGGCTTCGATCCCAAACAACGTAACCCTGACTGTAACAAAGGTCACTGCTTCGGGCGGCTACACCTGGGGCTATACTACATACAAGGGCAGCAGCGGCTGGATCTCGCTTGACTACTGCACATTTATTTCAGATATCCCCGCAGACTTTGACGCTCACCTTGCAACACCCAAGATCACCTCCTCTCAGAACACCGACAAAGGCATCAA
The DNA here is from genome assembly GCA_905233145.1 of uncultured Ruminococcus sp. Lineage (GTDB taxonomy): Bacteria > Bacillota > Clostridia > Oscillospirales > Acutalibacteraceae > Ruminococcoides. The sequence goes on from CAJODI010000050.1 coordinate 9,507, forward strand.
GCTGAGCTGGAGCGCGATTGACGGCGCGTCTCAGTACCGCGTTTTCTACAAGGGCAGCAACGGCTGGAAGGCTATGGGCGACACCGATCAGACAAGCTATGTTGACGAGGACGTTCGCTCGGGCGGCTCTTACACCTACACCGTGAGATGTCTCTCCGCAGACGGTTCACGCTTTACAAGCGACTATGACTCAACAGGCTTTAAGGCAAGCTTTATTGCAATGCCGGTGCTCAAAAGCTACGAAAACACCGCCGACGGCGTAAAGCTTAGCTGGGACAAGGTTCCCGGAGCCTACAGATACCGTGTGTTCTACCTTGGCAGCAAGGGCTGGAACAGACTCGGCGACACCGACGGCACAACCCTGACCGACACAATTGTCCGTTCAGGCGCCACCTACACCTACACTGTCAGGTGCTACGGCACAGACGGCAGCTACACAAGCACCTTTGACGGCTCAGGCTTCAGCGCGACTTATATTGACGTTCCGCATATTTCAAAATCAGAAAACACAACAAGCGGAGTCAAGCTTAGCTGGGACAAGGTTGACGGCGCGGCTAAATACAGAGTATTCTACAAGGCGTACAACGGCGCGTGGAAGTCAATGGGTGATACCGCCTCGGGCAGCTTTACAGACACAGTTGTAACCTCGGGCAGCTCCTACACCTATACCGTAAGATGTCTTTCGGACGACAGCAGCTCTTTTACAAGCGCGTATGATTCAAACGGCTTTAACGCAACCTTTGTTGACACCCCAAGCGTTACCAAAACAGAGAATGTAAGCAACGGCGTAAAAATCACCTGGGGCAGCGTTAAGGGCGCAAGCAAGTACCGTGTGTTCTACAAAACCTCAAGCGGCTGGAACAGACTCGGCGACAGCGACACAACAAGCATTATCGACAACATAGTTACCTCAGGCAAAACCTACACCTATACGGTTAGATGTCTTGACAAAAACGGCAACTATATCAGTGCCTTTAACCCAACCGGCTGGAAGCAGACCTATGTTGAAATGCCAAAGATCAGCAAGCTGACAAACACACCCGACGGCATCAAAATTGAGTGGAAGCACGTAAACGGTGCGGCAAAATACCGTGTGTTCTACCTTGGCAGCAAGGGTTGGACAAGACTTGGCGACACCGATACAACAACATTGGTTGACTCGATCGTTTATCCGCGCAGAACCTACACCTACACAGTTCGCGCGCTTGACAGCAACGGCAACTACATCAGCACATATGACGGAACAGGCAAATCCATCACATATTTGCTGAGCTTGTTCTAATCAAAAAAGAATACAAATAACTTTGGCGACGGTTTGATACCGTCGCCTTTCTTTGTTATGCTAATAAGAATAAAATTCCTTTCCTATTAACATCAGTAAAACTTCGCATAACTGCGTAATTCGTTAAAAATCCTGCGTCCTCCGGGATAAAAATAAATCGGCGGAAGCCCTAACGTTGCGTTGCAACAAAGGCTGCCGCCGATAATATTTTACTCTGATTTATTAACCACTTAAATTATGGCAATACCGCATAATTCTGGTGCGCGGATTGCGTAGTCAGATTTTTCGTCAGAATGTACAAATAAGCAGTCTGACGGAATAATATGCAAGAAAGGCGTACGCCATGAATTGTGCGGTGTTGCCTTATCTTAAATGTCTGTATCTGTGTTTTTTATTCGAGCCTGTTCCGCCCTTGATTTTGCTTAGTAGAAAATCGGACCCATTTTTTATTGTCGCAAGTCCGTCAACTGACAGTATGATGAACGCCGGAGTAAAGTTGTACAAATACCGCGAGCGTGTTTCCCAAATCAAAAGGAATACAAAAATAGCGAAAACAACCCCTCTGAACACAACATGCTCGTCTATCCTGCGCCTTATCATCGCGCCGAACGCCGACACTGCCATCATTAATATCAAAAACAGCTGAAAGCCACAGCAATAGGTATAGTAGCCAAAATGATATTTGCCGTCGTTAAGAACAAATTCATGCAGAATATTTCTGCCGTAGAGCGGATTTTCAATATGGTGAGCAATGTAATAGGTGCCGTCCTCCCAGGTCCAAACAGCCTTTTGCTCAAGATGGGTCAGCATATCGTCAACGCCGTCCGTGCGGTTCTTTCTTTTTTCTATTCTGCCCTGAATTATTTCGAGAGTCGCTTTGGTTTTTGCGTCCTTGCCCATATAGCTTTCGGTGTAGTCGCTGTCGATGGTATTGTAGTGACCGTAGCCCTTCAGACCCATCATAATCCAGTGAGTGAACGGATATTCATACAAATACTCCTGCTCCTTGGTTATGATCCCCGATGCCCTGTATGCCGCTGTATATACGGCAAATGTGCCGCCAAACCCGATTATAAGCGCGAGCGCAAAGCAGGCAAAGCGTTTTAGGCTGCATTTTAATAGCATATAGATCAGCAAGACCGCAAGCAAAATCAGGACGCTCGCCTTGATTTTGTAGCCAAGCATGATCACAACGCCGCTCAAAGCAGTGAGCACATATTTTTTGAATTTTGTATGTGACTTCTGCCCTGCAAAAAACAGATACAGCGCGCCTGTGAAAAACGGGATCGAAAGGGAATCCGTATAATAATACGGAGTAAAGGTATAGAAAGGAACAAAAAGCACGCAAAGGAACAGCGTCATTAATGCCCTTTTGTTGCCAAAAAGCCTTCGCGTCAGCAAGGCAGTCATCAAAACCGAAGCGTTGATAGCCACCGTATTCAGAATACTGCCGATATAATTTGAAATGTATCCCGTAATAAGGTAGTCGATTCTGTAGAGGAAGGACAAAAGGAACATCAGCGCAAGGTTGTTCGGATAGCGTATCATATACACCGAACCGACAGACGCGTCTCTCTGAATCAAATCAAAATTGCCGGTATAAGCAAAATCACGGGCATATCTGTTGATAAAATCCAAATCCGTAACAGGAGTACATGCCAGAAAATACGCGCAAAACATCTGCAAAATCAGCATAACAGCCACAACAGCAAAGATGATCCTCTTTGTAAGCTGATCGTTGTCGGTGATTTTTCGTCTGATCTTGGTACTGTTATAAATCCGGATCGCGTAATAAACCGCAGCAAAAATCAGGCTTAGTACAAACGCAGAAACAATTATTATTACATACTCCTCGTGAGTACACTTATAGGTGTTGATTTCCTCGTTATACTGATATCCTTTTATCAAAATTTGATAAAGCAGAAACAAAAATGTTGAGGTAAAAAGAAAACTTAATACAAAATTCAGGATTCGGGCCGCTTTGTTGTTATTCATACAATCTCCGTCAAAGGCTAATAGCTATTATTGCTTTTAGGCAATACCGCATAATTCAGGTGCGCGGATTGCGCAGTAAGATTTTTCGGCAGAGTGTACAAATAATCAGTACGCATACTGACGTATGGGTGCTGATTTTTGGACAGTCTGACGAAATAATATCGGTGTTGCCTTTATTATACCCCTTGCCGCCCTCTTTGTCAAACGAGCAAAATAAATGTAATTAACTTGTAATATTATTATAATAATATTGAATGACATTACAAATAAGGCAACACCGCACAATTCGCGGCATTGCCTTATAATGCTAAGTACCATAGTATAAATCTAGTTTTGACAGAGCAATGGCTTTAGATACTGTCCGGTAAAGGATTTTTCGTTACCGGCAATTTGCTCGGGGGTTCCTGCCGCAATAACCTCGCCGCCCATGTCGCCGCCTTCGGGTCCAAGGTCGATTATATGGTCGGCTGTCTTGATCAAATCAAGATTATGCTCAATTACCACCACAGTGTTTCCGCCCTCTACCAGCAGCTGAAGCACGTCTACCAGGCGGTGAACATCTGCGATATGCAAGCCGGTGGTAGGTTCGTCAAGAATATATATTGTCTTGCCGGTGCTGCGCTTTGAAAGCTCGGTCGCAAGCTTTACGCGCTGAGCCTCGCCGCCCGACAAGGTAGTTGCAGGCTGTCCCAGCTTGATATAGCCCAAGCCTACGTCATACAGAGTTTTGAGCCTGCGATAGAGCTTTGGGTGATTTGCAAAAAACTCCATAGCCTCTTCTACTGTCATATCGAGCACATCGCTGATTGACTTGCCCTTGTATTTGACCTCAAGAGTTTCGCGGTTATAGCGCTTGCCCTTGCAGACCTCGCAGGGAACGTAAACATCCGAAAGAAAATGCATCTCAATCTTGATTATTCCGTCGCCCTGACAAGCCTCGCACCTGCCGCCCTTGACGTTGAAGGAAAATCTGCTTTGGGTAAAGCCGCGCATCTTTGCGTCATTTGTGGAAGCAAACAGCGCACGGATATCGGTGAACAAGCCGGTATAGGTCGCTGCGTTTGAACGCGGAGTCCTTCCGATCGGGCTCTGGTCTATTTCGATGACCTTGTCAAGGTTCTCTATCCCCTTTATCGCCTTGTGCTTTCCGGGAGTTGTCTTTGCGCGGTTGAGCTCGCGCGCCAGGGTTTTGTACAAGATTTCATTAACCAGCGAGCTTTTGCCCGAGCCCGAAACTCCGGTTACGCAGACCAGCTTTCCAAGGGGGATTTTGACGTTGATATTTTTCAGGTTATTCTCAGCGGCACCGAGAATTTCCAGATTTTTTCCGTTGCCGCGTCGCCGCTTTTCCGGAACCGGAACACTGCGCCTGCCGCTTAGATACTGACCCGTTACCGAAGCCTCGCACGCCTTGATGGTTTCGACGTCGCCGGTGCAGACAATTTCTCCTCCGTGGATCCCCGCGCCCGGTCCAACGTCTACAATACAGTCCGCGGCATACATTGTGTCCTCGTCGTGCTCAACAACGATGACCGTGTTGCCAAGGTCGCGCAGACGTTTAAGCGTGCCTAAAAGCTTTTCGTTATCGCGCTGGTGCAGTCCGATACTCGGCTCGTCAAGAATATATAGCACGCCCATCAGCGAGCTGCCGATTTGGGTCGCAAGCCGTATTCTTTGGCTTTCGCCGCCGCTGAGTGTGCCGGAGCTTCTGGCAAGCGTGAGATAGCCGAGTCCGACGCTCTTCAAAAAGCTGAGCCTTTCGTTAATTTCCTTGATAATTTCCGCGCCGATGATTTTTTCCTTTTCACTCAAGCTGAGCGACTTGACAAATTCAAGCGAATCTACAACTGATTTTTTGCAGAAATCGGAAAGATTTATACCTCCCACGGTCACGGCAAGGCTTTCCTTTGAGAGTCTCTCTCCGTGGCACTCGTCACAGGGGATTTCGGTCATGTAGGAACGGATCTCGTCCTTTATCCAGTTGCTGCTCGTTTCGTTGTAGCGGCGCTCAAGGTTTGTGATTATGCCCTCAAAGGGCTGCTCATAGGTTCCGCTGCCGTAGACCGAGCGGCGGTGAATCGTCAGCTTTTCGTCGCCCGTTCCGTAGAGAATTATGTTAATTATATCGTCGGGGATGTTTTTGAGCGGTTCGCTTAGCGAAAAATTATACTTTCTTGCAAGCGCGTCAAAATACATCGCGGCAATAGAGCTGCCCTCCATTGCCCAGCCGCTGCCTTTTATGCCGCCGTCGCGTATGCTTTTATTCCTGTCGGGAATTATTTTGTTTTCGTCAATTTTAAGAAAGACCCCAAGCCCCGTACATTTGGGACAAGCTCCGAACGGATTGTTAAAGGAAAACATTCGAGGCGTCAGGTCGTCAATGCTCACTCCGTGCTCCGGACAGGCGTATTTCTGCGAAAAGGTAATGTCCTCTCCATCGGCAAAGCTGACTAAAATCAGCCCTCCCGAAAGCTTTGAGGCGGTTTCTATGCTGTCGGACAAGCGCGACACAATATCCGGCTTTATAACCAGCCTGTCAACGATTACCTCTATATTATGCTTTTTGTTTTTTTCAACCGGGATTTTTTCCGAGAGGTCATATATTATTCCGTCTACCCTGACGCGGACAAAGCCTGATTTTCGCGCCGCGTCAAGCACTTTGGCGTGCTCGCCCTTTCTGCCTCTGACAACAGGCGACATAACCTGAAGCTTGGTGCCCTCCTCGCGCTCCATGATCTTGTCAACGATCTGATCAACAGTCTGCTGGCGGATTTCGCGTCCGCAGACCGTGCAGTGCGGAACCCCGATTCGGGCGTAAAGAAGTCTTAGATAGTCATAGATCTCAGTCACCGTTCCGACGGTCGAACGCGGATTTTTTGACGTGGTCTTTTGGTCTATTGAAATTGCGGGAGACAAGCCCTCTATGCTTTCGACGTTTGGCTTGTCCATCTGACCGAGAAACATTCGCGCATAGGACGAAAGGCTTTCAACATATCTTCTCTGGCCCTCGGCATAGATCGTGTCAAACGCGAGCGAGCTCTTGCCCGATCCCGACAAGCCGGTTATTACAACAAGCTTGTTGCGCGGAATCTCAACGTCGATGTTTTTGAGGTTGTGCTCCTTGGCACCCTTTACTATAATTTTATCGCTTGCCACTTTTTTACCTCTTTAAAGTACGCCCTGCACATTGATTACAGTGCAGGGCGATTGAATATTATTCTTGAAAAGAATTAATTCGCAATATTATTCTAACTTAAAAATCATTGTCAACTACTTAAAGAAAAATCGGAAACCTTTGATGTGTAGGGGCGCACCCGCGTGTGCGCCCTCGGAAGCAATGGCTTTATAGGTAGGTCGCACACACGGGTGCGACCCTACGATCTTTACTTTAAGGTTGCTGATATTGATTTTTGAATTAATAATTTTATTCTTCTGTGGAATTATTATCTGTTGTTTCCGGCTCTTCTTCGGGAATTTCAGGCTCAATCGGCTCAACATAAGTGCCGTTCATAACAGCCTCAAAGTCCTCGCTGCCCATTTTTTCGTGTTTAATAAGGTAAGCCGCGATTTCGTGAAGCTTGTCAACGTTCTCGCCCAAAATCTTTTCCGCACGCTCATAAGCTTCGTTTACGATTTGAAGCACCAGCTCGTCGATCTTGGCGGCAGTAGCCTCGGAATAATCCTGGGTACGCGCCATATCCCTGCCGAGGAATACGCTTCCGTTATCCGCGCCGTAATTGATGCAGCCGAGTTCCTTTGTCATGCCGTATTTTGTAACCATTGCGCGAGCGGTTTTGGTTGCCTTTTCAATATCGTTGGACGCGCCGGTTGAGATATCGTCCAAAATCAGAGCCTCGGCAACACGTCCGCCGAGCGAAACAACAATATCCTCGATCATCTCGTTGCGTGAGCTGTAGGATTTATCCTCTGTCGGAAGCGGCATTGTGTAACCGCCTGCCATTCCGCGCGGAATAATCGAAATCTCGTGAACGGGATCCTGGGTTTCGAGCTTGTCAAAAAGGATCGCGTGACCTGCTTCGTGATAAGCAGTGAGCTTCTTTTCCTTGTCGCTCATAACCTTTGACTTCTTCTCCGCGCCTACAACAACCTTGATCGTCGCCTCCTCGATCTCCTGCATTGTAATCGCCTTTTTGTCCTTTCTGGCAGCAAGCAGGGCAGCCTCGTTGAGCAGGTTTTCAAGGTCTGCGCCGGTAAATCCGGCTGTGGTCTTGGCAATAGTCTTAAGCTTAACGTCGGGCGCAAGCGGCTTTTTGCGCGCGTGGACCCTAAGGATCGCTTCTCGTCCGCTGACGTCGGGGTAGCTTACCACAACCTGGCGGTCAAATCTGCCCGGTCTGAGCAGAGCCGGGTCGAGAACGTCGGGTCGGTTGGTCGCGGCAATAAGGATCACTCCCTCGTTTACTCCAAAGCCGTCCATTTCTACAAGCAGCTGGTTAAGAGTCTGCTCGCGTTCGTCGTTGCCGCCTCCCAGGCCCGCGCCTCTCTGGCGTCCTACGGCGTCGATTTCGTCAATAAATATGATACAGGGTGAGTTCTTCTTCGCCTGATCAAACAGATCCCTTACTCTTGAAGCGCCCACGCCGACAAACATTTCTACAAAATCCGAACCTGAAATCGAGAAGAACGGAACTCCAGCTTCGCCGGCAACCGCCCTTGCAAGCAGGGTTTTACCTGTTCCGGGAGGTCCGAAAAGCAAAACGCCCTTTGGAATCCTCGCGCCCAGCTTGTTGAACTTTTCGGGATTTTTGAGAAACTCAACAACCTCCTGAAGCTCTTCCTTTTCTTCGTCCGCGCCTGCAACGTCGTCAAAGGTTGTTTTGCGGTTTTCGTCGTTAGTATTCTTTATCTTGGCTTTGCCAAAGCTCATTTCCTTGCCGCCTAAGCCTCCGCCGCCCATTCTCTTCATCAGGAAGATCCAAATTCCGATGCAGCCTGCGCCGATTACAAAGGTTGGAATAAGCTCGAATAACAGCGAATTGTCGCTTGCGCGAACATAGTTGTGCTTTATTGTCGCTCCTGCCTCATCGGCGGACGCCTCATAAGGCTTGATGTCGTCCAAAAACCTTTGAATATCCGCGAGCTGACCCTCTACAACCACCTGCTTGGGTTTTTGGAAATCTCCGGTGATCTTGTTTCCCAGCGAGGTTGTTGCCAGCTCGGTGACCGGCTCGGTGGTCGGCTGGGCAGACGATTCAGTTGACTCCTCGTCAGAGTCTTTTTTGGGCTCGTATGCCTTTTCGCCCTCCTTAAGAGTTAGCTTTATTACTCCCGAACCGTAGTTCACGGTGTAGCTGTCAACTTTGCCGTCAATAAAATACTGCTCAAGCTCCGAGGTTATCGGCGGCTCGGTTTGTACCGAGCGGAATATCATTGTCGCGCCGAGAACAATCAGTATGAGCACACACAACGGAAACAATATGTTGCGCAGCTTTCGTTTGTTATCCAATAATATCACTCCTTCGCGGCGTTTTCAGCATACGCCGTTTATGCAAAACCGTTTTTGTGTTGTTATTATTCTGATTAAGAATTATAAACCTCCGGCTTCAAAACTCCCACAAAGGGAAGGTTTCTGTACTTTTCGTCAAAATCCAGTCCGTAGCCCACAATAAATTCGTCCGGTATAACCGTTCCGGCATAATCGGGCTCAATTTCTATGACTCTTCTTTCGGGCTTGTCAAACATCGTGCAGATTTTCACCTCGGCGGCTCCGCGATTTTTGAGGTAATCCACAACATATGACAGAGTGTGTCCCGAGTCTATGATATCTTCAAGAATGAGGATGTTCTTTCCTTCAACCGGAGAAGAAATATCTTTTACAATATTTACAACGCCTGAGCTGACCGTGTTGCCGCCGTAGCTTGATGTTACCATAAAATCAATGGCAAAGTCAAGATTGATCCTCCTGATTATATCCGACATAAACACAACGCTGCCCTTTAAAAGTCCAACAGCGAGAAACTCTTTGTTATTATAGTCTTTTTCAATCTGTTTTGCAAGTCTGTTCACAATATCTTCAAGAACTTTTTCGGAATATAGCACTCTTTCAATGTCCTTATGCATTATATTCTTCCCCTTTCCCGGCTATTATCTTTATATTAAGCTTCATTTCGTGCCTGAAAATCCTTCCTTCGCGCGAAAAACCAAGTTCCTCGCACCAAAGCACGGTTTCTCCGCGGGCAAGCACAACCAGCCTGTCCCTTATCTCGCGCGGAATTCCCTGCTCGTTCATAGCCTTTCGCAGAGGCTTTGTAATATTTCGGTCGAAAAATGTAAAACGATCTCCGCTTTTTCTTGTTCGCACGTTTATTGTACGGTTGTCTTTTTTTGAAAATATATTATTTTCGGATTCAAATATATATTGTTTGCCGTTAAAGCTGAATTTAAGCAGCCCGCCGAAAATATGATCCGGCGGTTCCTCCGCTTCGGCGCTGCCGCGGCAAAATCGCAGCGTTCCCTGTGCCGACAAAAGGGTGACGTCCTTGCCAAGCTCCACCGCGCCTGAGTGAAGCACGGCTTCTTCCATCAGCTTTATGTGGCGGTGCTCGGCAGAAAAGCCTGCGTTCTCCGCGCACAAAATAACCAGTGCCCGATGAAGCACGGCGGAATGTGCCTCCGCCAAAATCTGACAGCTCCAGCCGTACTCGGTTTTGCTGCTTTCAATCAGCCGCCGTGCCTGAGCGCCGATATAATCCGCGGTCTCGGCAGCGCTCTCACAAAATCTCAGAGCGGCGTTTTCGAGCGAGGGATTCAGCGATTTTAGAACAGGAATTACGCAGTGACGAATCTTATTCCGCGTATAATCATCGCTGAGGTTGGTGCTGTCGGTCACATATTCAAGCCGGTTCTCCGCACAGTAGGCTTCAACCCCGGCTCGCGTTACCTCGATCAGAGGTCGGATTATTTTGCCCCTCACCGGAGCGATTCCTACCGCGCCGGCAACAGACGAGCCTCTTGTAATATTATAAAACAGAGTCTCGGCATTGTCCGAGGCTGTGTGCGCGGTAGCGATTTTGGCATTGAGTTTTTCGGACAGTTCTTCAAAAAAAGCGTATCTTTCCTCTCGTCCGCAAAGCTCAACGCTGATTTTTCGCCTTGCCGCAAGCTCAGTGATATTGAGCTTTTTGGTGAAAAGCTCGGTGTTATATTTCTCACAAAGAATTTTACAAAAATTCTCGTCGCGCTCCGCTTCCTCTCCCCGAATACCGTGATTGAGGTGCGCCGCGAATATGGTAAGATTATAAATTTCTTTAATAGAATTAAGCGCGCTCAGCAGCGCGGTTGAGTCCGCTCCTCCCGACAAAGCGACAATAACTCTTTCGCCGCCTGAGAGCATGTTGAATTTTTGGATCGTCTGCCTGAGAGTGTTAATCATTTCTTGGATCCGTTCCCGTAAAGCGCATAAATTCGCCCTGCCAGTGAAGCTTTACCGTGCTGGTCTCGCCGTGACGGTTTTTGGCAACGATACATTCGCCCGAGTTCATGTCCGCGTTCGGCGCGGCGTCGGGTGATTTGTCGCTGTAGTAGCCCTCGCGGTAAAGAAAGAGCACAATATCCGCGTCCTGCTCAATCGAGCCGGAATCTCTCAGGTCCGAAAGCTGCGGTCTGTGGTCTGTTCTTTGCTCGGAGGCACGCGAAAGCTGGGACAGCGTGATCACAGGAACGTTCATTTCCTTTGCCAGTATTTTAAGATTTCGGGTGATTTCCGAAATTTCCTGCACTCTGTTTTCAATTCTTCTGCCGCTCGCCATAAGCTGCAAATAGTCGATTATCACCAAGTCGAGCTTTCTCATTCTTCTGAGCCTTGACTTCATTTCGGTGATTGTTATTCCCGGCGTATCGTCAAGATAAAGCTCGGCGTTTTTGAGGATATCGCTTGCCGGGATAAGCCGGTTCCACTCATCCTGACTGAGCTTTCCGGTTCTCAGCTTGGTGCCGCTGACCAACGCCTCGGTGGAAAGCAGTCGGCTCGCAAGCTGCTCCTTTGACATTTCAAGCGAGAAAAAAGCCACGGTTTTTTTGGACTTGCACGCCGCGCTGCGCGCGATATTCAGCGCAAAGCTCGTTTTTCCCATACCCGGTCGGGCGGCAAGCAAAATCAGGTCGCTGCGGTTAAGTCCGGTTATCATATTGTCAAGCGCACCGATACCTGTGGGAATCGGCTTTAGGCTGTCGTCGGTCTCGGTGTTCAGCGCGTCAAGACGGTCAAAGGTCTGCAAAATAACAGAACTGATCCTCTCAAGTCCGCGCTTGTCATTGCCGGTGCGGATATCATAAATTTTTTGCTCCGCGCTGTCAATCAGCACCGAAGAATCCTCTTCCCCGGCAATCGCGTCGTCGATGATCTCTCTTGCCGCGGTGATCAGCCTGCGGTTGTTGTACTTGTCGGCAATAACCTTGGCATATGCCTCGGAATTAGAGATTGACGGACAATTTTGCGCCAAATCCATGAGATAGGTCTTGCCCGTTGCCTCGTCAAACGCCTTATTCTGTTTTAGCTTTTCGAGCAGGGTGACAAAATCAATTGCTGCCCCAAAGCTTATCATTTCCTGCATTGCCGAAAAAATCAGCTTGTGCATGGAAGCATAAAAATAATCGGGAGATTTTATGTATTCAACTACCTTGTCAAAAACCTCGCCGTCAAGGATAATCGCACCCAGCACCGCCTGTTCAGCCTCAGGGCTGTAGGGCATTGAGCCGGGCTCATATCCGCTTGAATATAAATCCGCCATTTTCTCTCCGTTGTTTATACAAAAATGGAACCTAATAATAGTTTCCGTAAAACATTTTGATAAAAAACAAAACGTTTGCTCAAAGGACTATGTTTTATTTTTATTTATCGGTAAATAATAGTTCGCAAAAAATAGTTTGACAGAAAAAACAAAATGTTCGCTCTGAGGCGACCAATGGTCGCCCCTACAAAATATCACATAAAAGCTGATATATAAAAGAAAACGTTTCCCAAAACGTAATTTCCTAATGAAAGCATTTTCGGGAACAAAGCCCTGAATTATCACTAAGCCTTCTTCTCGGACTAAAAGAATTCTGATACTTGGATGTCTATGTTTGCGGAAATGCCGGTATAGAGCTTGACCTCAGCCTTATAGGTTCCGAATTCCTTGATGTCACGTTCAAGCACGACCTTGCGCTTGTCGATTGGGATATTGTATTGCTTTTTGATTTCGTCGGCAACCTGCTTTGAGGTTATGCTGCCAAACAGCCTGCCGCCCTGACCTGCCTTTGCGGTCATCTTAAAGGTCTTGCCCTCAAGCACCTTTTTGTGGGCCTCGGCCTCTGCCTTTTGGCTTGCGATCTTAAAATTCTTGGAATTTTCCGCGTTCTTATACTCGTTCATGGCTTGAGCGTTAGCTTCCTTGGCAAGCTTTCTGGGCATAAGATAGTTTCGGGCATAGCCGTCAGAAACGTCGCAAAGCTCGCCCTTTTTGCCCAGTGCCTTGATGTCCTGCAATAAAATTACCTTCATTTATTATCAATCCTTTCGGTATTATATTATGTATCCTCGCCCTCGTTAAGCGTGCTGTCGATTGCAGCCTTCAGCCTGACAATGGCTTCGTCTATTGAAATATCCTTTAGCTGCGTAGCCGCCATTGTCTGGTGACCGCCGCCGCCCATTTTTTCCATAATTATCTGAACATTGACTCTGCCGTAGCTTCTTGCGGAAATATTAATCTGGTTTGAGTCGCTGAAAGCCACGAACGACGCGCTGATTCCGCTGAGGGTCAGCATTTCGTCCGCCGCCTGAGCTCCTCGGCGGATTTTTCGGAATAAGAAATCGCACATCCGCGGTATATTTTTGAACGGCAGACTATGTCAACCTTTTCTCTGTAGGTGTTTATGCTGCCCGAGAACATCTCCTTGACGGTAAGCGTATTCGCGCCCTTTCGTCTGAGATACGCGGCAGCCTCAAAGGTTCTCACGCCGGTTTTGAGTACAAAATTTTTGGTGTCAAGCGTAATACCCGACAGCAGCGCGTCCGCCTGAACGTATCCCAGCGGCTTGTCATCGAGACAGCCGATGATCTCGCAGCACATCTCCGACGCCGAGGACGACGAAGGCTCGTGACAGAACACAAGAGCGTTGTCAATGTGATTGACAGACTTTCTGTGGTGGTCGATCACAATTACCTTTTTGCATTTTTCATAAACCGCCGGGCTTTCAAGCGAACCGGCAATATGAGTGTCCACGATTATGAGCAGCGTCTTTGGAGTGATCCACCTCATTGCCTCTTCCGGAGAAACAAATATCGAATTTTCGAGCTTGTTTTCGGCATATGTTATGAGCTGCTTTGCCATAGAAGTGCTCTTGTTGATAATGATTTTGCAGTATCTGTTAAAGGTTTTTTCCATTATGCACTGCAAGCCCATTGCCGCGCCAACACAGTCAAGATCCGAAAAACGGTGTCCCATAATAAACACCCTGTCGGAATCGGAAGCAGCGCGGCTGATCGCGTTGGCAATAACGCGCATACGCACCTTGCTTACCTTTTCAGATGCTGCGGCTGTTCCGCCAAAGAAGGTGTAGCTGTTGTCCTTTATGACAGCAACCTGATCGCCGCCGCGCCCAAGAGCCATCTCAAGAGCCTTGCGCGCGTTCAGCTCGCTCTCTTTTATCAGCTTTGAACCGCGGCACAAGCCAACGGAAATTGTTGCAATGCGGTTGTTCACATTAATTGAGCGTATTTCTTTTAATATCGGGAACTTTGCCTCCGACATCTTTTCAACATTGCTGTCGGTAAAAATCATCATATACCTGTTGTTTCCGAGCTTTTTGTACAGCGCGCTGTACTCCGAAGCCCAGCGCTGGAGCGTGTTTTCAACAGTCACAAGCACCTCGGAATAAAGCTCGTCGGAATCGCTCGAAAAGTCCTCGGCGTTGTCAAAGGTAACCAGCGCAACGCTGGGAAGATTAGAGTGATACTCCCTGACCTCCTGCTTGTAGTAGGTATCTTCTATAAAATAGCAGATTATTCCCTCGCCGACAGTAATGCAGAACACGCTGAACTCTCTGCCGTTGGCAGCGGCGTCAATACCCTCGCCGTCAGCAATTTTTTTGATATCCGCGCCCGAGATATACTCCTTTATGCTTTCGCCCTCGGGACTTCTGCCGTCGCACAGGCTCTTTCTGAACCGCGCGTTGCACCAAACAATGTCTCCCCTGTCGCCAACAAGCGCAACAGGATACTTGTACTTCTCAAGATGCTCCGCGTTAAAGCCGTTGATATGATCCGCGGCACTCCTGACGGTGCTCTTGATGTAGTTGCGAAAGCCAAGCGAGAACACCAAAACCGCCGCAAACGCAACAACAGTCACGCCAAGCGCAATATAGCCTAATATTGGATTGTATGCATGTATCGCCATGGTCATTGCGAGCATCAATACCGCAAATATCAAAAACCAAGGCGTCAACGTCCACCTCTTCATTTTTTACTCCGCGTTTTTTAGTCCGAGCAGATAACGTCGTTTTTATATCAAACGTATCCTGCCCGAAAATGCTTTAATTTGTAAATCACGTTTTTTACTCCGAGCAGAAAACGTCGTTTTAAATCAAACGTTTCCTGCCCGAAAATGCTTTAATTTGTAAATCACGTTTTTTACTCCGAGCAGAAAACATCATTTTTATATCAAACGTTAAATGCCCGAAAATGTCTTCATTAAAAAATAACGTTTTGGGAAACGTTTTTTAATATTTTTAAGCTAAACAGAAAGCGTCATTTTATAAGACGTAAAAAACCCGAAAATGCCTTCATTAGTAAATCGCATTTTATTTCATGTCGTAGGGGCGCACCCATGTGTGCGCCCTCGGAAACAATGGCTTTTTAGGTAGGGCGCACACGCGGGTGCGCCCCTACAGCATGTGAAAAATATGCTAAAAAAATATAAATACAGTCGGGAACGAACGTATTTTATATATATAATCCTATCTTCCCGACCAAAATTTTCCATTGTCAATTTTCCATTTTCCATTGACTTAAACTTCCTGTAAAATAGGAAGGATCATCGGCGTTCTTCTTGTCCTCTGAGAAATCAGCTTAGCCACATCTTCCTTGATGCGGTTTTTGATTACGCCCCATTCGTGGATATTGTTCTCGGCGCAGTCCTCGAGAATCACAAGAGCCTTTTGCCTTACCTCTTCAAGCAAGCCCTCGCTCTCTCTGACATAAACAAAGCCGCGCGATACAATATCCGGTCCGCTGATAACGTGTCCGTCGTAGACATCCAGCGAGGCAACTATAATTATCAGACCGTCCTGACCAAGGTGCTTTCTGTCGCGCAAAACAATGCTTCCTACATCTCCTACACCCAATCCGTCAACAAACACCTTGCCTGCCGGAACCGGAGCAACCTCTTTCATATATTTTTCATGAAGCTCGATTGTGGCTCCGACGTCTCCGATAAAGATATCTTTTTTGTCCATTCCCAAAAACTCGGCAAGCTCGGCGTGCTTTCTAAGGTGCTTTTGCTCGCCGTGAACCGGGATAAAATACTTCGGCTTTACCAGCCTGTGAAGAATTTTCAGCTCCTCCTGACAGGCGTGACCCGAAACGTGAACGTCATACATCGACTCGTAAATAACCTTGCAGCCGCGCTTTAACAGCTCGTCAACAACGTTTCCGACTGTCTTTTCGTTGCCGGGAATCGGATTTGCCGAGATTATAATAAAGTCTCCCTCTCCCACCATGACCTTGCGGTGGTCGGAATACGCCATTCTTGACAGCGCGCTCATCGGCTCGCCCTGGCTGCCTGTTGTTACCAGCACAACCTGCTCGGGCGGAAAACGGTTTAGCATATCAAGGTCGATCAACAGGCTTTCGGGCACCCTGAGATATCCGAGCTTTTTGGCAACCTCCATATAGTTGACCATGCTTCTGCCGGAAAAAGCAACCTTTCTGCCGTATTTCTCGGCGCAGTTGATAATCTGCTGAACGCGGTTTACGTTTGAAGCAAAGGTCGCAATAATTATCCTGTATTTTTCGCCTCTCCTAAAGAGCGCGTCAAGTCCCTCGGAAACCTTTCGTTCGGTTGGAGTATAGCCCTTGCGGTCGGCGTTGGTGCTCTCGCAGAGAAGTGCCAAAACGCCCTCGTCGCCGATTCTCGCAAAGCTTGACAAATCTATCATCTCTCCGTTGATCGGAGTGCAGTCGATCTTGAAGTCTCCCGAATGAACAATTGTTCCGGCGGGAGTTTTGACAGCGAACGCAACCGAATCCGGAATCGAATGGTTTACATGGATGAATTTGACCTCCATGCATCCAAGCTGAATCGAGCTGCCCGAATTGACAACGTTGAGCTTCGCGCTGCTCATCAGGCTGTGCTCTTTCAGCTTATTCTCAACCAGTCCAAGCGTAAGGGGTGTTCCGTAAATCGGTACGTTTACCTTCGAGAGCAAAAACGGCAGTCCGCCGATGTGGTCCTCGTGACCGTGAGTCAGCACGATACCCCTGATTTTGTCATAATTTTGCTCAATGTAGGAAAAATCCGGAATAACAAGATCAACTCCGAGCATGTCGCCGTCCGGAAACGCCATTCCGCAGTCTATGATAATAATATCGCCCTCGCACTCTATGAGGGTAATATTTTTTCCTATTTCATTAAGTCCGCCCAAAAACGAGATCTTGACCGGCGGCTTTACAATAGCCTGGATCTCTTCCTTTTTTCTGGGGCTTGTGCCGGTAAATCTCAGACCCTTGCCGGGTTTACCTCCCTTTTTGCCTTTTGCGTTTTTCTTATTTTTTGAGTACCGGTTATAATTCTGCTTATTATTTTTGTATTTACTCGTACTCACAATTAACCTCCGTATTTATTTTTGAAGCGACGTATACTCCCGAAATATTTAACGGCCATATTCGGGACGCGCTGATTAAATCCGCTGACTACGGAATTTTTGATGTTTTCAGGGACCTTTATATATTGCAAACACCGTACAACTCCGAATAATTGCGTATAAAAGCCCTATCTTACATATTTAATTTATTGTACATCATTTTGTATAATATGTCAATTCATTTCAAGAAAATAACCGTAAAATTCAACAACCGGTTGCATTTATTCGGCAGTCGTATTATAATGTCTACTGAACAGGCGACAGCATTACGTCAGCGTTTTGCCAAAGCGTTGTTTTGGCTCAAAAGCTGTGATTTTGATTCTGTATCAGTTCATAACCTGATGATTTTTACCAGATGTATTATTTAGGCAACACCGCACAATTCATGGCGCACGCCTTGCTTGCATATTATTCCGTCAGACTGCCCAAAAATCAGTATCCATACGTCAGTATGCACACTGA
>CAJODI010000051.1 GCA_905233145.1 uncultured Ruminococcus sp.
AGTGTGCATACTGACGTATGGATACTGATTTTTGGGCAGTCTGACGGAATAATATGCAAGCAAGGCGTGCGCCATGAATTGTGCGGTGTTGCCTTAACTGAAACGGAGGATTAAAATGGCTAAGATTTTATTGCTAAACGGCAGTCCGCACACAAAAGGCTGTACGGCAGCGGCACTGGACGAAATGGTCAAGGTCTTTGAAAAAGAAAAAACAGAAGCCGAAATAATTCAGGTCGGCAGCAAGGCGATCAGAGGCTGCGTCTCTTGCGGCAGATGCAAAAGCCTTGGCCGCTGCGTCTTTGACGACCTTGTAAATGAAACTGCACCCAAGTTTGAAGCCGCTGACGGCTTGGTAGTCGGCAGTCCTGTTTATTACGGCTCTCCAAACGGAACGATCCTCTCATTTATGGACAGATTGTTTTACAGCACTCCTTTTTCAAAGCACATGAAGGTTGGAGCGGCAGTTGTGTCTTGCCGCCGGGGAGGAAACACAGCCTCTTTTGACGTGCTGAACAAGTATTTCACAATCAGCAGTATGCCGGTTGCCTCATCAACCTATTGGAACCAGGTTCACGGCTTTACGGCGGAGGATGTTGCAAAGGATTTGGAAGGCTTGCAGACAATGCGCAATCTTGCGAGAAACATCAGCTTTTTGATAAAAGCAATAAATGACGGAAAAGAAAAGTACGAAAGTCCCCGATTGGAGCATGAATTCTTTACGAATTTTCACGACGGAAAATAACGAGGTGTAATTTGTTATGAAAAAAATAATTTCAGTTATATTGATTTTTAGCGTAATGCTTTCTGTTTCAATTTTTGCGACAGCTGCAAGCTCAGAAATTGAAGCCACAGCAGCTAACGTAGTTTTCGGTGACGCGGACGGCGACGGCGATCTCTCAATAACAGACGCAACAGCTATCCAGTGTCATCTTGCAGCATTAAGAATCCTTCCGGATGAAAGCCTTAGGCTTGCAAAGGTCAGCGGAAATCCGGAGCTTTCAATCAACGACGTAACTTTGATTCAAAAAAAGCTTGTCAAATTGATTGATAAATTCCCCATAGAAAAACAGCAAACTCCTACAGAATCCGAAAGCGACACACTCGTAGTGTATTTCTCACGCACCGGACACACCAAGCCCCTTGCCGAGTATGCCGCCGATTATCTGAACGCGGATATCTTTGAAATCGAAGCAGCGGTTCCTTACACTGATGAAGATATTGCCTATTACACCAACTGCCGCGCCGACAAAGAACAAAGCGACCCCACAGCGCGTCCCGAGATTTCCGGAGCAGTTGAAAACATGTCGCAATACAAAACCATCCTGCTCGGTTATCCAATCTGGCACGGTCAGGCACCTAAGATCATCTGCACCTTCCTTGAAAGCTACGATTTTTCGGACAAAACTATAGTTCCCTTCTGCACCTCACAATCCAGCGGAATCGGAACCAGCGCGACAAATCTGCACTCTCTTGCTCCAAACGCTGTGTGGAAGGACGGCAGACGGTTTGCTATCGGAACAGACGACGCAAGCATACAAAGCTGGATTGATTCCCTTGGCATCAAGCAGGAAGAAGCAGAGAACAACAAAATGAAGATGACGATAAACGGCACTGAGGTTGATGTGGAATGGGAGGATAACGACGCAGTTGAAGCCTTGAGAGAGGCTGTTACAAGCACTCCCCTGACTATCGCAATGTCAATGTACGGAGGCTTTGAGCAGGTAGGTTCACTCGGCATGAGCTTGCCGCGCAGCGACACACGTATAACCACAGAGCCCGGCGATGTGATATTATACTCAGGCAATCAGCTTGTGGTATTCTACGGCTCAAACACCTGGTCATACACCCGTCTGGGAAAAATCACTGATAAGACACAGGCAGAGCTAAGAGAGCTGCTTTCTAACGGAAATGTGAACATTACGATTTCCTTATAAAAACCCCTTTAAAGGAGGAAAGTATGAAAAAAATAATTTCAGCTATTATAATACTCGCGTTAGCAACCGCTATGTGCGGCTGTCAAAGCAAACAAAATACATCTGAAAATCAGACAAGCTCACAGACAGAAGCTGCCACCGATTTGCAAACCACAAAAAGCAATGAGCCTTCCGTGAAAAATACCGAGTCTTCCGCGTTTGACCCTTATGCAATTGAAAATCGCTACGATATAGGCGATGAAATGTTTAAAAAACGCGACGGCGTAGATTACGGAACCGTCGAAAAAGATGTGAGCTATTATTCAACCACGGCAGAGGACAACAAGCAATGCAATATTCTGCTGCCGGCAGGCTATAATGAAAACGAAAAATACCCTGTTATGTATGTTTTTCACGGCTTTGGCGGCAGTCACAGCGACCAGATCGACGACGATTCCTATCTGACCCTGCTGTACGGAAACATGTTGCACGACGAGCTGACTATTCCTATGATAATTGTAAACGTAGATATGTATACCGACAAACAGGCTGACAAAGAAAGCTATAGTGAGGAACAGCTTCGATTCAGCTACGACAAGGCGATCGACGACGTTGCCGTTGACCTGATGCCGTTTATTGAAAAGACCTATTCGGTCAAGACCGGGAGAGAAAACACCGCGGTCGCAGGAATGTCTGAGGGCGGCGCAAAGTCGCTTTGCACAGGCTTTAAATGGCTTGATAAATTCGGATATATTGCAGGCTTTGCACCCGACACAGGCGTCATTCCGACAGAATATTACAAGGGGACCTTTTGGAACACGCCGGTTTTTGAGGAATTTCCAAAGCCAAGCGAAAGCAATATGCCGTATTATCTATATATGACAGTCGGCAGCAAGGATCCGTGGAATATAGACTGTACGCTATATTACCGCGACGTCCTCGATCAAATGGGCGTGAAAAATCAAACCGATCTTGCCGAGGGCTACGAGCACGACTATATCTTTTGGCGGCAGTGCTTCTATAATTACCTGACAAAAATCTTTCGATAATTCAACGCCGCACACATGAACTATTCGTTATTATTCTAAGGAAAGCTTATGAAAAAAATATTATGCAGTCTCATGCTTTTGCTGATATTAACTGCGGCAGGCTGCGGCACACGCTCTGCCGACCAAAGCGGCAGCACCGCTGTTCCTGAGCCCGCAACGGAGGCGACCTCTGCCTCAACAACAAAAGCACAACCCAAGACAACTCAAACAACAACTCAGGCAGAAGAAATAACAACGCAAGCCCTCACCGAGGCTCTGACAGAAGCAGAAACAACAGCCGAAGCGATTGTCACCGAACCCGAAAAAGAAGCCGGGCAGCTTTTAAAAATCGACATAAACGGCAACGAATTATATGCGGATTTTGAGGATAACACATCGGCAGAAGCGTTAAAAGAAATGCTGCAAAGCCAAAGTATTACTATCCAAATGGAGGATTACGGCGGTTTTGAAAAGGTCGGAGATTTGCCCTTCTCTTTGCCGACAAACGACGAAAGCATAACCACCTCGGCAGGAGACGTTATTCTTTATCAAGGCAACAAAATAACCATCTATTACGATCAAAACACTTGGAGCTTTACCAAAGTGGCAAAAATCCGCGACGCAGACGCCTCGCTGAAAGCGCAGCTCGGCGAAGGTACTGTAAACGCAACATTCTCAATTACAACAAATTAAGGCAATACCGCAAAATTCGCACACATGAATCATGCGGAATCGAGTTAAAGGAGAAAGGAATAAATGATGAAAACAGCAGAGCTAAAGCTCACACAGGAATGGGACAAAACCTTTCCGAAAAGCGAAAAAGTCAACCACAGCAAGGTAACCTTCATCAACCGCTACGGCATTACTCTGGCAGCGGATATGTATGTGCCAAAGGGCTTTGAAGGAAAGC
Organism: uncultured Ruminococcus sp.; assembly: GCA_905233145.1. GTDB lineage: Bacteria > Bacillota > Clostridia > Oscillospirales > Acutalibacteraceae > Ruminococcoides. The sequence goes on from CAJODI010000051.1 coordinate 3,852, forward strand.
TGCCGGCAATCGCGGTTTGCGGTCCGTTCGGCGCGGTAAAGGAACAATGCTCGGGTCTTTATGCTCAAACAATGGCAGAGCGCGGTTTTTTGACCATTGCGTTTGACCCGTCCTTCACCGGCGAAAGCGGCGGAGAGCCTAGATATATGGCTTCGCCGGACATTAACACCGAGGATTTTCAGGCGGCAGTTGATTTTCTTTCAACTCACGAAAACGTTGATCCTGACAAAATCGGCATAATCGGCATCTGCGGCTGGGGCGGCATGGCACTCAACACAGCCGCGCTTGATACCCGTATCAAGGTCACGGTTGCTTCTACCATGTATGATATGACAAGGGTGAATGCCAACGGCTATTTTGACTCTGAGGACAGCGAAGAAAAGCGCTATGAAAAAAAGACTGCTCTCAACAATTTGAGAACTGCCGAGTACGCCAAGGGTGAATACTCACGCGGAGGCGGCTGTGTGGAGCTTCCTGTTCCCGACGAGCTGCCGTTTTTTGTCAAAGACTACAGCGAATACTACAAGGGCAGGGCGTATCACAAGCGTTCGCTCAACTCCAACGAGGGCTGGAACACAATAGGCTGCATGTCGTTTATGAATCAGCCTATCCTCAGATACAGCAACGAGATCCGTTCGTCCGTCCTTATTATTCACGGCAGCAAGGCACATTCCTTCTACTTCGGCAAAGAAGCGTATGATAACATGATCAAGGACAGCAAATTCACCGATAACAAGGAGCTTATGGTAATAGACGGCGCGGTTCACACCGATTTGTATGACAACACGGCTGTGATACCGTTTGATAAAATGGAAAGCTTCTTTAAAAATTCCGGTTTATAAAATTTGAAGCAAAATTATTAGCGAGGAAAAATTATGGCAAAAAAAATACAGCAAACCGCAGGCAGAGAACAGCTCGGCAGGTTTGCCCCGATGTTCGCTCACCTTAACGACGACGTATTGTTCGGCGAAGTGTGGAACGAAAATGCAATTGACACAAAAACCAAGTGTATCATCACAGTTGTGTCGCTTATGGCGTCGGGCATCACCGACTCATCAATCGTTTATCATCTGCAAAACGCCAAGAATAACGGCGTTTCCAAAGAAGAAATCGCGGCAATCATCACCCATGCCGCAATGTATGTCGGCTGGCCCAAGGGCTGGGCTTTGTTCCGGCTTGCAAAAGAAATTTGGAATGAGGATGGGCCAATGCTCAGCGACAAAGACAGATTTCAAAACGAAATCTTCTTCCCTATCGGCGAGCCGAATCCTTACGGCGATTATTTTGCAGGGCAAAGCTATCTTGCCTGTCTTACAACCGAACAGATACCGGTGTTTAATGTAACCTTTGAGCCAAAGTGCCGCAACAACTGGCATATTCATCACGCAGCACAGGGCGGCGGACAAATGCTGATTTGCGTTGGCGGACGAGGCTGGTATCAGGAAGAGGGCAAGGAGCCTGTTGAGCTTTGTGAAGGCACCGTCATCAACATTCCGCCAAATGTAAAGCACTGGCACGGCGCGGCAAAGGATAGCTGGTTCTCACACCTGGCTCTTGAAATCAGCGGTGAAAATACTTCCACCGAATGGTGCGAGCCGGTTTCGGATGACGAGTATTTTTCTTTAAGCAATAATACATGAATTTCATTAACAAGCTGACAAAACAGTAATGGGGCTGGCTCAAAAGTAAAAGAGCCGGCCCCCTACAATTTAAACTAAACAAATATAAATACAGTCTGGAACTAACGTTTTTTATTGATAAAACCTGTCTTCCCGACTACATTTATTCATTATTCATTATTCGTTATTCTTTATTCATTCATCCCGGTTCTTTCCTGTAATATTCAGCTTCCCGCGCTTTCGTATGCTCTTGTGCCTTTGTGCCATACAATTATCCCTGCTCCCATCAGAACAAACGAAGCCAGAACCGGCATACCAAGGTTAAACAGCGGATTTTCTCCCTTGAGTATAAACAGCGCCGGATAATATGAGGTCAGCGCGAACGGAATGATATAGGTGATTATATTCTGCACAAAGCGGTTGTATATCGTCGCAGGGTATTTTGCAAAATCATTGAACATGTAAAATACATAGATTATGCTTCCGCTTCGTTTTGTCCAAAAAGCAATCGAAGCAGTTATTGTTTTTATTCCTGTGTAAATCAGCGTTATAAACGGAATTATCGCAAGCATGATCAGGATCCTGAAAACGCTCAGGCTTGCTCCCAAGCTTGGCGCCGTTACGCATACGAGCGCGATTCCGGTGAGCATTTCTCCGAACGCGTCTATTTGGATTTTTTCCACCAAAACGTGAAACAGCGTGTTTACCGGTCGGGTAAGGTACTTGTCAAAATCGCCCTTGCGCACAATAAAGTGCCCGATTGCCCACAGATTGTCAAAGAAAAAGTGGTCGATTCCCTTTGGTATAAGCGAGAAGCCGTAGATAAAAATAACCTCGTTCATCGACCAGCCCATAAGATTCGGTATTTGGCTGAATATGATCCACAGGAACAGCAGGTTTGAGAGCTGAATCAGCAGAAATCCGATTATTCCCACAATAAAATCGCCCTTGTATTCCATCATCCGTTTAAATTCCTGCGCCATGAATATGCGGTGGATTTTAAACATTCTTTTTATTTTTTTCATTAAATCAGCCTCCCTGCACTGTAAGCCGCTTTACCGAAGCCTTCCACAAGCCCTTTGACAGTCCGAAGAAAAACAGGACCCAAAACACCTGCAAGCCCAGATAATAACAAAGCTCAGCTCCGCTGTATTTTCCCATGTATATCATAACGGGAGTGTAGTTGAGCGAGGCAAATGGTAAAAACAGGAAAACCCTTTCGAGCGCGTCGGGCAAAAACGAAAGCGGGATCACTGTTCCCGACAAAAAACCGATGATGCAGTTTTTCATCATATTAGCTCCCCAAAGGTATTTTATTACAAAGGCAAGAAAGCCAAAGCAGATGTTAAAGTAAAAGTTGATAAGGTATGCCGCAACGCAGCTCAGTATATAGAGCAACAGGTTCAGCGCATTGAACTGAACCTCTCCACTCATAACCGTGCGCGCTATTTCAACCACGATTATCATGGGAACCGCAATTGCGATTTCCGTAGGAAGCTTGTTGCCCAGCTCCTGAAACAAAAATGTTGCGTTGTAGCTCACGGGCTTGATAAGCCGCGTTGCTATTGTTCCGTCGCGGATTTCCTCGCCCACAACATACGCGCCATCGCTGGCGATAATTGTGCTTGTCAAGAACATCAGCACGATATAAACCACCATCTGAGGCATGGTAAAGCCGTTCATTGATTCTTCTCCGCCTGAGCTGTACACAGCTGCCCAGATGAAATACGACACAAAGCAGGCGATAGCATTGCCAAGCATAAAGAAGATCCAGTTTACCCTGTAGGTCGCCACTTCCTGTATTCCGGCGTTGACAAAAGGAAGGTAGATTTTTAGCTTACGCTTCATCATTCCACCCCCTGCTTGTAGAGCCTGCGGATGATTTCCTCGATGTCGGCGTCCTTAACGCTGATGTCGCTGACGTTGATTTTGTCGAGCGTATAAGAAAGCATATCAGAAACAGGCACAACAGAGCTGTTGAACCTGACCTTAACGGTTTTGCCCTCGGCTTCAAGACTCAGTTCGTCCTCACCGAAGCCAAAATGCTTCTCATAGCCCAGAGCTTGTGCGGCGTTTGGCGAATCGGTCTCAAAGCAAAGCTCGCGGATCTGTCCGTATTTGGTTTTCAGTTCGCCAATTGTGCCGTCAAACACGTTTGAACCCTTGTCGATCATGACGATTCGGTTTGCAAGCAGCTCTATGTCGGCAAGGTCATGGGTGGTGAGGATAACCGTTGTTTTTTCCTGACGGTTTATGTATTCGATCGCCTTGCGGATATTGTCCTTTACAACCACGTCAAGTCCGATTGTCGGCTCATCAAGAAACAGCACCTTGGGACTGTGTAACAGCGATGCGGCAATGTCCGCTCTCATGCGCTGCCCCAGCGAAAGCGTTCTTACCGGGCTTGTGATAAAGCTGTCAAGCTCAAGCACCTCGTTGAGAAACGCCATGCGCTTTTTGTAGCTGTCCTCAGGCACCTCGTAGATCTCCTTGAGCACGCCGTAGGTCTCTCTGAGCGGCAAGTCCCACCAAAGCTGAGTTCTTTGTCCGAACACAACGCCGATTTCCTTAACATAGCTTTTTCTGTTTTCGGTCGGGTTTTTGCCGTTGATCGTGCAGGTTCCGGAGGTTGGAGTCAAAATCCCGGTCAGCATTTTGATCACGGTGCTTTTGCCTGCGCCGTTGGGTCCGATAAAGCCGAGTATCTCGCCCTCGGGCACCTCAAAGCTGATGTCGCTGACAGCAACGACCTTCTCGCTTTTCGGCTTAAAAAGCGACTTTATGCTGCCTTTTAGACCGGGGTCTTTTATTGTTTTTTTAAATTCCTTTCTAAGCTTGTCAACATATATCATATTTATCCCTCCTTGTTTCATATATCACTATATTAATGCGATCCGATAATCTTTAGGCAACACCGCATAATTCAGGTGTGCGGCGCGAATTGTGCGGTGTTGCCTTTATTAGAACAAAGATATCAATACCAATTATTGATATAATAATTGCTTCCCGGGCCAATGATAAAGTAATTCATCATCTGAGAATACCTTGCCGCGCTGATCTCCGTATCGGTATACTCAAACTCATACATCATTGCGGCACCGGTTCCGCCGTTCACGACAGCTCCGGTGATGACTCCGTTCTCTTTCTGAACCTCAACAATATAAGTGGTCTGAGGCGGACCGACGCGATATTCCGCAGACATGTTTTTGGCTATTCCGTCGCTGTCATACTCAGCGGTATAGGTCCCGTTGAATCTAAGCCATCTCTTTGGCTCTCTCTCATTCCAGTTCGCGTAATAGCCTGAATTAACGCTCTTTTTCATCAAACCGTTTTCGACAGTCAGCTGTACAGAATCCGTCTCCTCGGCAAATTGTTCAGGAAAATAATCGTTAGCAGCTGTATATGTTTCTCTGAAAAGCGAAGTGAAATAACCGTCTCCGTTAGCGTACTGATACCATGTGTTGATATAGCCGCCGTCATCGTATTCGTCACGAACATTGTACACTCTTCCGTTGTTGTACTCAATCGTTGTGTTGCTGCTGTCATTTTCCTTTGTGATCGTGCTTGTTTTCGGCAGGTCATTTTCAAAGGTGTAATCAAAAAATGTTTTTAAAGTGCCGAGCTCCTCATCACTGTATATTTCTTCGATCACTGTGGGATATGCGTTATTATACTCGATGTTTGTCGTGCTATAAAGCGTCCAATCCTGAGTATCATAGTCAATGACGTAAGTCTTTACTGATTTCAACAATCTGTGCTGCGTCTGCGAAAAAAATTCTTCGCCTGTTTTTCCGATGTTCGATGTGTATTCCGCAAGATATAGCTGAATACAGGTAACGTCGAAAACAGACACTCTTCCGTCGCCGTCAACATCGGCAAGCTGCTTCTGCATATCGGAAAACTCAACAAAGCCGCTCAAATTCTGCTGAATCAGTGTTGTGTCACTGACAGAGATCGTTCCGTCAAGATCAGCGTCACCATAAAGACAGCTTGTGTTGTTTTCAGCGGCAAATGCAGAAAAATTTCCGACCGCCAATACGGAAGCGGCAATCGCCGCAGAAAGAATTGCTCTAATAGTTTTTTTCATGATGTTTTCCTCCAAAGTGATCTCTTATACTAATCTCAGATAAAAAGTGGACAAAGATTTGCGAGGATATTTTTCGCAAGACGAGGCGAAGGACGCCGCAAGGCTGTCGCCTTGCAAGGACGATTGCGGAAAATAGACCGCAAAGATTGTCTATTTTTTATTTGAGTTTAGTATTATTAGGGCTTGTATAATAAATAGCGGAATGCACAAAGAGCGAGCGATTTTTTCGCAAGGCAAGGCGCGCCGCTAATTGTGCGCCGGTGTTGCCCTAAATAATGAGGTTTATTATATAACATAATATTATTTTTTTCAAGTAATTATCACAACAAAAGCTTGGAATTGGCAAAATATAAAATTATTCGGTAATAATATCTAAAACTTCGTTATAATAACAAAGCTGATTGTTACTAAAATCAAAATTGTGCCTAATTAGAACATTTTTATTGACTGTCTCTGTTAAAAATGCTATCATTTATAGGAACCTCTAAACATCCGTTGCAGCACAAAAGTCTGAAAATCGCAACGGATTCTTTTCGGTATTATACTAAACTCAAATAAAAAATAGACAATCTTTGCGGTCTATTTTCCGCAATACTTCGTTGTCGTCCTTGCAAGGCG
>CAJODI010000052.1 GCA_905233145.1 uncultured Ruminococcus sp.
GTTGCGGACGCAGAAACGCTCTCCTGCCACGCCGTTAATAAACACCTTGCCGCTTGTCGCGCCGTAAAGCGCGACGTTGCCGACAATAATGTTCTCCTCCGCGCTGAATTTTGAATTTTCAGGCGGATATATTACAAGCTTGCCGCCCGAAAGTCCCTTGCCGAAATAGTCGTTGCTGTCGCCGGAAAGCTCGAGCGTTAAGCCCCTTGGGATAAACGCGCCAAAGCTTTGACCGCCTGAGCCGCTGCACTTTACTGTGTAGGTATCGTCGCTTAAGGATGAACCAAAACGCTTGGTAAGCTCAGAACCGAAGGCTGTTCCGAGCGAACGGTCGGTGTTTTTTATTTTGATCTCAATCCGCTGTTTTTTTGCTTTTGTAAGGTCGAAATCCTTTTCCAAAACACTTTCGTCAAGAGTTTCGTCAAGCTTAAAGTCGTATAGATTCTTTGAGCCGTACTCGATTTTTTCAACGCAATTCGTTCTGAAAATCGGTGATAAATCGAGCTTGCTTTCATTTTCGGAAAGGTTATCCTTTTGCCTTAATAAATCGGTTCTCCCCACAAGCTCGTCAAGTGTGCGAACGCCGAGCCTTGACATATATTCCCTGAGCTCCTGAGCAATAAAGCGCATAAAATTCACTACATATTCAGGCTTGCCGGCAAAACGCTTTCTCAGCTCGGGATTTTGAGTTGCCACACCGAACGGGCAGGTGTCAAGATTGCAAACGCGCATCATGGCACAGCCCATTGTTACAAGCGGTGCGGTAGCAAATCCAAATTCCTCAGCGCCGAGTATCGCGGCGATTGCAACGTCGCGTCCCGTCATAAGCTTTCCGTCGGTTTCGATTACAACCTTGTTTCTGAGGTTGTTCATGATCAGGGTTTGGTGAGCCTCGGCAAGCCCCAGCTCCCACGGCAAGCCCGCGTTATAAATTGAGCTTCGCGGAGCTGCGCCTGTTCCGCCGTCGTAGCCTGAAATAAGTATTACCCCTGCGCCTGCCTTGGCAACGCCTGCGGCAATGGTCCCAACGCCGCATTCGGACACAAGCTTTACGGAAATACGCGCTTTTTTGTTGGCGTTTTTAAGGTCATAGATAAGCTGAGCCAAATCCTCGATTGAATAAATATCATGGTGAGGCGGAGGTGAAATCAGAGATACGCCCGGGGTTGAATGTCTGGTCTTTGCAATCCACGGATACACCTTGTTTCCGGGCAGGTGACCGCCCTCGCCCGGTTTTGCGCCCTGCGCCATTTTGATTTGGATTTCATCTGCCGAGTTTAGGTATTCGCTTGTAACGCCGAACCTTCCCGAAGCCACCTGCTTTATCGCTGAGCAGCGGTTTTCCTTAGTTCCCCTTGTGGCAAGGCGTTCCGGACTTTCGCCGCCCTCGCCCGAGTTTGACTTGCCGCGGAGCATATTCATGGCAATCGCCAGAGTTTCGTGCGCTTCCTGAGAGATTGAGCCGTAGCTCATTGCTCCTGTTTTAAAACGCTTTACAATCTCGTCTATGCTCTCAACCTCATCAATCGGAACAGGGCTTTCGGCAAAATTGAAGTCGAGCAGTCCGCGAAGGCTTACAGCACTCATTTCATCATTCAATAGCTTAGTGTATTGCTTAAATAAATCATAGCTTCCTGTTCTGGTCGCCGCCTGAAGCGCATGAATTGTCTGCGGATTATAGAGATGCTCCTCTTTGCCGCTGCGGAATTTGTGGCTTCCGTTTGACGGAAGCTCCCCGCTTGTTCTCAAATCCAGCGGATCGAAAGCCGCCGTATGGAGCTTGTCAACATTATCCTCAATATCCTTTATTGTTATTCCGCCAACTCTGCTTACGGTCCCGGTAAAGTATGTGTCAATAACCTCACTGCCCAATCCGATTGCCTCAAAAATCTGTGAGCCCAGATATGACTGTATTGTTGAAATACCCATTTTTGAGGCTATTTTGACAATGCCGTGGATTACCGCGTTGTTGTAGTCATTAACAGCCGCGTAGTAGTCCTTGTCGAGCAAATCATCATGAACCAGCTCGTGGATCGTTTCCTGCGCCAAATACGGATTCACCGCTGTAGCACCGTAGCCAAGCAGCGTTGCAAAGTGATGAACCTCGCGAGGCTCGCCGCTTTCGAGAACAATTGAAAGCGACGTCCTTCGCTTTGTAACAACAAGGTGCCGGTGAAGCGCGGAAACCGCCAAAAGCGACGGGATCGCAAGGTGGTTTTCGTCAACTCCCCTGTCGGAAAGAATCAGAATATTCGCGCCCTCACGGTACGCCTTGTCGGCATTTAAAAACATCTTTTCTACCGCTTTTTTAAGCGAGGTGTTTTTGTAGTACAGCATTGGAATTACGGCGGATTTAAAGCCGCGTTCCCTGATATTTTTAAGCTTTAGGATATCTGTTGATGACAAAATCGGATTGTCAACTTTGATAACCTTGCAGTTTTCTGGTTTTTCTTCAAGAATATTTCCGGATTCGCCGAGGTATACCGTTGTTGAGGTCACAACCTCCTCCCTGAGCGCGTCGATCGGAGGATTTGTAACCTGCGCAAAAAGCTGTTTGAAGTAATTAAACAGAGGCTGATTGACCTTTGAAAGCGGCGGAATGGGACTGTCGGTACCCATTGAGGCAATCTGCTCCGAACCGTCGCGGGCCATAGGTAAAATCGAGGTCATTATGTCCTCATATGTATAGCCGAACGCTTTTTGCAGCTTTTTGCGCTCGGCGCGGCGGTGTTCTTCGACCTTTATATTAGGGATTTTTAGATCCTTAAGTCTTAAAAGCCTGCTGTCCAGCCACTCGCCGTAGGGCTGCTTTGAGGCGTAGCGTTCCTTGATCTCATCGTCGCTGACAAGCTCGCCCTTTACGGTGTCAACAAGCAGCATTTTTCCCGGACGCAGCCTGTCCTTGGCAACTATATTTTCGGGTGGGATTTCAAGTGCTCCTACCTCTGAGGACAGGATTAAATTTTCATCATCCGTGATATAATATCTGGAGGGACGCAGACCGTTTCGGTCAAGCACAGCTCCCATAATATCACCGTCTGAAAAAAGGATCGAAGCAGGACCGTCCCACGGCTCCATCATTGTTGCGTAATACTGGTAGAAATCCTTCTTTTTGCGCGAGATTGCGCTGTTTCTGTCCCACGGCTCGGGAATTGTGATCATTACCGCAAGAGGAAGCTCCATACCGCTCATTACAAGAAATTCGAGCGTATTATCAAGCATTGCCGAGTCAGACCCCGAGGCGTCTACTACGGGGATAACCTTGTCTAAATCGCCCTTTAGGTGCTCGCTTCGCATGTTTTCCTCACGCGCGAGCATTTTGTCGGCATTACCGCGAATTGTGTTGATCTCGCCGTTATGTACTATCATTCTGTTCGGATGCGCTCTTTCCCAGCTTGGATTGGTGTTTGTTGAAAAACGCGAGTGAACAAGCGCGATCGCGCTTTTAAAATCCTTATCCTGCAAGTCGGGAAAGAAATTGCGCAGGTCGCCTACAAGGAACATTCCTTTGTATACAATTGTTCGCGAGGAAAGCGAAACCACATAAGTATCCTCGCTGCTCTGCTCAAAAATCCTTCGCGCAACATACAGCCTTCGGTCAAAGTCAAGACCCCTGCTCACTCCCTCGGGGCGTTCGATAAAGCACTGCTCAATGTTGGGCATACAAACAAGCGCGCGGTAACCGATTGCGTTTTCATTATGGGGTACTTCACGCCAGCCGAGGATTGCAAGCCCCTCCTTCGCCGCGATAATCTCAAACATCTTTTTTGCCTGATTGCGCCTGAGCTCGTTTTGCGGAAAGAAAAACATACCCACAGCGTAATCACGCTCATTTTTTAGCTTAATACCAAGCTTTTCAGCCGACTTCTTAAAGAAAGTATGGCTGATTTGAAGCAAAATGCCTACGCCGTCTCCTGTCCTGCCCTCTGCGTCCTTGCCTGCACGGTGTTCAAGAGTTTCTACAATTGTAAGGGCGTTATCGACTGTAGCGTGCGATTTTTTGCCCTTAATATTTACAACCGCTCCGATACCGCAGTTGTCGTGCTCAAAGCGCGGAGAATACAACGCGGATTTATACCGGGTGTTCTTTTGCTGAAACATATGACTTCTTCCTCTCTGCAAATTTTATGTGTCCTATTATACTACCGTGCTTTCTGAATTGTCAATACCATTTTGCAAGTTTTTAATTCACAAATTCATTTTTATTTTGTTTTAATACTAAATTTCTCGCTTTTTAAGAAGTTTTTGCAAGTTATCAAAAAAATATTTTAATTTACTCTTGACAAATTTGATAAATCGTAGTATACTGACATCAATGAAACAGCAAGGGCGCTGACGGCATAATACCGTTAGTGCCCTCTTTTTAAATTTAGGTCACATCACTTTTTGTCAAAGGAATATTTTGCAGTGTTGCCATAACAGCAAATAATTGACTGCACGCAATATATCAAAAAGTGCTATCTTCCTAAAAGGCTAACATATAACAACGCAACGGCGCGTTTCCCTATTGATATAGGAGACGTGCCGTTGTGCTTATATATTTTGAAGGAGTGATTAAGAATGAGTGAAAGTGTAAGAGAGCTTGTTACTCAAATGACAAATGAACAGCTTTTTTCCGTGTGGTTTTTAATCGGCGCGGCACTGGTGTTCTGGATGCAGGCAGGCTTTGCCATGGTCGAGGCTGGCTTTACCAGGGCAAAAAACACAGGCAACATTATTATGAAAAACCTAATGGATTTTTGCATAGGTACAGTCACATTTATCCTTATCGGCTTTGGGCTTTTGATGGGCGAGGATTTGCTCGGCTTTATTGGTCAGCCGGGCTTTGACCTGTTCAGCTCGTATTCAAATTTTAATTTTTCCGGCTTTGTATTTAACCTTGTTTTTTGCGCGACTACCTCAACGATTGTTTCGGGAGCAATGGCGGAAAGAACAAAGTTCCTTTCCTACTGTGTATACTCCGGCGTTATTTCCGCTGTTATTTATCCGATTGAGGCGCACTGGATCTGGGGAGGCGGCTGGCTGAGTACGCTCGGCTTTCATGATTTTGCAGGTTCATGCGCAATTCATATGGTCGGCGGAATCTCGGCGCTTATCGGAGCCAAGATTTTGGGCGCACGTATAGGCAAATTCAAAAGAGATGAAAACGGCAGGATCGTAAAGGTCGGAGCGTTTCCCGGTCACAATATCGCCCTCGGCGCGCTCGGCGTGTTTATCCTCTGGCTCGGCTGGTACGGCTTTAACGGCGCGGCTGCCACGTCTGTGGAACAGCTCGGTTCAGTCTTTTTGACCACAACCGTCTCCCCCGCAATAGCTACAGTCGTCTGTATGATATTCACTTGGATTAAATACGGCAAGCCGGATGTAAGCATGTGCCTGAACGCGTCTCTTGCAGGCTTGGTAGCAATTACCGCCGGCTGCGACGTTACCGACGCTTTCGGAGCAATTATTATCGGCACAGTCGCAGGCTTGCTCGTTGTTTTCGGCGTTTGGCTGCTCGACTACAAGCTGCACATCGACGATCCTGTAGGCGCGGTAGCGGTTCATATGATGAACGGTATCTGGGGCACGCTCGCGGTTGGACTGTTCGCCACAGATTCCGCTCCCGGATATTCAATCGCCAACGCATCCGGCGAAAAGCTCACCGGACTTTTTTACGGCGGCAGCTTTGAGCTGCTGGGCTTACAGCTTGTAGGCTTTGCCTCGGTTGCAGCCTGGACGATAGTTACAATGATCTGCGTATTCTCTCTTATCAAAAAGATTTTTGGGCTTCGTGTGTCACGCGAGGAAGAAACACTCGGTCTGGATATTACCGAGCACGGTATGCCGTCGGCTTACGCGGGCTTCTCTATGATTCCCGAATATGTTGAGGAAGGCGCAGCCCCTGTGCTTGTCAGCGGAGATACTCCTGTTGCCGAAGCGGTCGAGGTTAAGAAAATTCCGACCTTTGACAAGGATAAGCCCAAGATCACAAAGATTGAAATCGTCTGCAAGGAAGCACGGCTTGAAGCCCTTAAAAACGCTATGATGGCAATTGGAATTACAGGCATGACAGTAACCCATGTTCTGGGCTGCGGAGCTCAAAAGGGCAAGCCCGAATACTACCGCGGTGTTCAGATTGAAGCAAATCTTTTGCCTAAGGTCCAGGTTGATATCGTTGTCTGCACAGTTCCCGTAAGCAAGGTTATTGAAGCCGCCAAGAAAACCCTTTATACAGGTCATATCGGCGACGGAAAAATCTTTGTCTATGACGTTGAGGACGTTGTAAAGGTCAGAACAGGTCAGACAGGACTTGAAGCAATGGAGCATTTTAATTATATGTAATACTATTATTCTAGTATCAAATAAAACACATTAAGGCAATACCGTACAAATTAAGGGTACGGTATTGCCTTTGTGAACATTTTTATTAGTTGTCAGAGCGACGCTTCAGGAAGCATCATTAATCTTACATAAGTCGCGATCGGTGCGGCGGGCGGAAGAGATATGATACCCAGCGAAGAGTATTTTTGTTTTGTCTCGTAATCAAAGCCGTCCGGATTACCGGTCAAAAAAACAGGAATTCTTAGTTTTGAAGCCTGCTCACAAAACTGAATCAAGCCTTTGTCCGCGGTGTTCAGCGTTCCGCTGTGATAGCCCTCAAGCAAAACAGCCTTGAAGCCAAGCGGACTTGGGTATTTTATACCGACATACGGTCTAAGATACAGCACAGGTTTATCAAAATCGGGATCAATTGCCGCATATGGCTCATCGTCGGTAAAGACCGGGTTTGCAGCAAAGCTTTTGCCTTCAATGTAACCAAACGGAGAATCAAAAACGCTTTTCAGCGAATCCTCATACGCCTCGTGCGCGAGCAGTCTTGTGCCGCGGTGGATAGTAATTCGGTTTTCCGTGGTGTTTTTATATGCCGCAAAAACTCCTCCGGCTTGTGTTTCTCTGATAAAATCAACTGCGCCGAAAAGATTTTGAAGTCCGTTTGAGCGAATATCGTCGAGCGGATAATTCGCCGAAACCATAACAACAGGAAGGGATATACTTCCAAGATAATATGAAAGAAAAGCCGAGGTATATTGAAGCGTATCGGTTCCGTGGGTAATTATAACGCCGTCAAAGTCGCCGGGAATATGTTTTTTAAGGGATTTTCCCAGTCTAAGCAGGTTGTCTGTGTTAAGTGTTTCGCTGAGAATATCGTACGGACTGTCGATTTCAAATTCAGCGTTGCCGCCAAGCTCCTTGTATCTGTCAACAAGGCGATTTACACCCTCATCGGTTACCGAAAGCGTATTGTTTTTTCGCTCTGTGGCAATTGTTCCGCCTGTGTGAATCAGAAGCAGCTTCAAACCTTCACCTCGTTTATAGTTATATTATTGCAATATTGCATGTTTAGTAACCATTTATAAATCCAATTTTTATTTAATGCTCAGGTCATTCATAACCAAACCGGTGATCATCTTGGGATAGAAATAGGTTGACTTCTGCGGCATTTTTTCGCCGGCAGCAGCAACATCACGGATTTCGGTTACGCGTGTTGGGTTCAGAATAAACGAGCACTGGAACTTGCCCTCGTCAACAAAACCGATCGCTTCCTCAAAATATTTTGTGTAGGTAAGGTTAATCTGATTCGCCATATTTTCTTTATCAATGCCGAAGATTTTTTCCAGAACAAGAGTGTGAAGAACACTAACATCAAGCTGCTGAGAAGCCTTGCTGAGCTCAGGGAGCATTTGAGCCATAACCTCAGTGTCTTTGAGGGTAAGCATATACCATTCTCCCTTGCCGCAGTAAAAGCCAAAGGCTTTTTTGCCGAGATTATATTGCTCCTCAAGCAGGGCTTCCATGCCGTCCGCACAAGCATGGGCGGTAATATCAAAATATTCGGCGCAGCCTGCAAGCACCTTGTCTTTGTCGTAATCGCTAAGGTCGCGCACCATGCGGTGTGTCGGAAGCACAACCAGACCGGGGTGCTCCATATCAACAAGATAAATCATCTGGAAATCCTGCGGATCACCCGGCTTGGAGAGTCCCAGCTTGCGGCAGTAGTCGCGGTAGTTGAGCGCGGTTTCGTAGCGGTGGTGTCCGTCGGCAATATAGAGCTTGCGGTCGGCAAAATCCGCGCACAGCTTAGCGATGACATCTTCGTCGGTGATGATCCAAAGACGGTGTACAACACCGTCTGCGTCTGTTACCTCATAGACAGATTCGCCCTGAGACTGCTCGTTAATTGTGTCAAGGGTGTTGTGACCGCCGTCCATATACAGCGCGTAAATCTGGCTGAAATTGCTGTTAGTCGCCTTCATAAGATTGAAGCGATCCTCTTTTGCTTTTGAAAGGGTGAATTCGTGAGGGAGAATAATGCCCTTTGAGAACTCCTCAAGCTGAACGCGCGCAATTATACCCTTGACGCTCATGGGCTTTCCGTGTGCCTCAAAAGCCATTTCGTAGACATAAATCGCCGGTCTGTCCTCAACAAGCAAAACGCCGTTTTTGCGCCACATATCCAAAATATCTCCGGCTGTAGAATAGATATCCGCACCCTCGCGCGGAAGCTCCAGACGGATAACATTATGTGGATTCTGCATAATAAAACTCATTCTTTGTTCGTCGCTGATGATGTCATAGGGCGGACAGCAGAGCTGTGAGATTTCACCCGCAACGGCCGTGTCATAACGGATTCCTTTAAAGGGCTTGATTACTGCCATAAAAATACCTCTCATTCGTTTTTCAAATTTAATTACGAAACACATTATAACATAAAAAAAGCGGTTATACAATAAAAATATTGACACAATAATAATTTTCTGATATAATAAGACTTGTGCAAAATATGCGCCAATAGCTCAGTTGGTTAGAGCTACCGGCTCATAACCGGTCGGTCCGGGGTTCGAGTCCCTGTTGGCGCACCAGAAACGCTTCACTGACGTGAAGCTCAATGAATAGTGAATAATGAATAGTGAATAATTTATAATCAGATGACCTTTTCCGGTTCATTATTCACTATTCTTTATTCATTAGAATTGGGGGATTATGAACGATATGAAAGAAAATCCGCTGCTTGAAAAATCTCTGCGTTTTGCCGCCCGTATTGTAAAGCTCTATCAATACCTTTCCAAAGATAAAAAAGAAAGTATTATTTCCAAACAAATTATCCGAAGCGGTACTTCCATCGGAGCAAATGCTAATGAAGCCGCTTACGGCGTAAGTCAGGCTGATTTTATCGCTAAAATGCAGATAGCGCTTAAAGAAACCGCAGAAACAGAATACTGGCTAAAGCTTCTGTTGCTGTCTGATTATATTGATGAAAAGCTTGCCCAATCGCTGATTAATGATTGCTTGGAGATTAAAAGAATATTAATTGCTTCATTGAAAACCGCAAAAGAACCGAAATGATTTTCGTGATTCAAGTCCCTGTTGGCGCACCAGAAACGCTTCACTGACGTGAAGCTCAATGAATAGTGAATAATGAATAGTGAATAATTTATAATCAGATGACCTTTTCCGG